>CAWUJF010000625.1:0-2342 GCA_963922405.1 uncultured Hyphomicrobiales bacterium
ATTAGTCGTAACAATTAAGTTGAAGTTGATTTTAGCTAACTCATACTTGACCATCATGATTGTTTTATGAAGGTTTTCTAACAATGGGCAATGGGTTGCCACCGCACCTTGCATATTGAATCTAAGGAGCCATTTTTGAGGTCGAACAAAGCAGCCACAGTCCATATTTATCTGTGTGTTTCAGAGACCTCAATTGCGCCACGGAGCCAATTCTCAAAGCATATCGGAGTAAAATAAATCCTGCTTTCAGCATCAATTCAAAGAACACAGAAAACTTGCATCTGTTAAGCTTTGAGACGTGCCTTTACTTCAAACAGGCGCTGAATGCACTGAACAATCTCAATATCTCGTTGTGTACGCAATTTTTCGACGGTTAGCCAATCAAGCATAGTATTAAGTACTTTCAATGCTTCATCTTTGTTTCTTGGCTCGTAATGGAGAATCGACTCAACTGTTGCATCGAGCTCGGCGTCCAATAACCAAATAGCTTCATTTTCGTTTTGAGATATTGCAGCCTTCAGCTGGCGGCATATTTCCTTGTTCTTTTGTAGTAATTCGAAGAGTTCCTCAGGCATACGATTTGGAATGGTTAGAGAAGGAATATCTACTAAACGTATCTAAGAAAATATGTTGTGTACACATAACTGAGCAGATGGAGGATTTGTACTTTAGTACACACCTCAGATATCTACCACAAATGGGGATATGCATAGCTCTAGGTGTAAACACCTTTTTGATCAAATGCTGCACCTGCCGCAACTCAACCAACCTGCCTATTGGGCGTTGGTGCCACAAAGTTAGAGATACCGGAAATTCTTGTTTCAACAATCCTAGCGATAATTCAATTGGTCTCTCATATAAATAGCGAAGACTGAATACCTCTGTAACATTAGAAGAGTTTTACACATTCTGTCTTTCGTCCAGGTTGCCTGCAGACAAATTCTGTTCTTATATTGGGTTCGGGTATCTTTCGGGAGGTGGCAATGAAACCAGGTAGCAACAAATTTGGCCTACAGATTGCTAAAAAAATCATAAAAACCAAAGAAAATGAGGGGCCTGAATTGGTTCATAAACTTTACAAATCTAGACGACTCTCGACCGCTATACATGAGATAAACAACCTGCAGCGCGACCCAGAATACAGAAAAATTGCTGAGGCAGCCATCAAACGAATTGGCTTTAATTAAGCGATACAATCAAGATCTGTAAAAGAATAGTGCGAATTTCATATAGAATCTTCCCTGACAAGTTAACAGTATTCTTGAATGCAAAGTGATTTAAACAGCTGAACTAGTGTCCTCTTTGTTCGCACATCTGCCATTTGATGGGATCAAATCATCAACATTTGTTCAAAGGGCTAGAATTAGCCCAAATGAGACACTTTTGAATTGCTGCCGGATGGACACTTCTATCTGAGGAGTACTAAGAATAGTTGTTCAAACTTCGAAAAAAAATTGTGCTAGATACCCGTATCGTAAACCTTCTTCCCATTTGCAAACACGGCCTGAACAGTCTGTGTCTTCTTGTCAATCAACACGCAATCCGCACGCAGGCCTTCTTTGATTTCTCCTCGGTCTGTAAGGCCTACTGCTTGTGCCGGATATAAAGAGACTAGTTTCCATGCTTCTGCCAAATCGACAATTTTTTGATCCGCCAGTTTGAAAGCTGCTATGAGCTGAGAGGGGTAGTAGTAGTCTGACGCTAGTATAGTGCATAATCCCTGTTCAATAGCAGTGGCAGCGCATAACGCATTATTGTGGCTACCACCACGCACCACATTTGGAGCTCCAAGAATTACATGCTCGCAGTTGTCAACAGCTGCACGTGCAGCCTCAATCGTCATAGGAAATTCAGATACTTTCATGCCTAAATCGCGATTTGTATTGCGATCAGTTTCACTGATTTCATCATGTGCAAGAATTCGGCTTTCGGATTGAGTTGCCTTTTGGCAAATGGATTTCAGCGCAGCAGGCACTTCACTTCTACGTGCTAACACTTCCTGAACCAATTTGGCCGCCTCATCAGTAGTCATCCCAATTCTAGTCGCCAACTTGATCATTCGAGGATGATCCTCCGCTAAGCCGTCATATACGGTCGCATGGTCATTTATCGATAGTATGTTCCCTGGTACTTTCTTTAGCCAGTTAATGGCTTCTTCAACACCATCAAGCGCGTATGTCTCCCACCTGATATTGAGAAATGTCTCGCATGACAAGTCCGTTCGGATATCAAACCAAGCATTAAACAAATCACGAGAAGCTTTCATAGCCCTCACGCCTGGTTCCCAAGAAACACCAAGTCCATGATAGGCAGTTGTAATGCCGTTTGCGATCATCTGATTG
>CAWUJF010000626.1:0-2339 GCA_963922405.1 uncultured Hyphomicrobiales bacterium
GTCCAGAATTCTAACTGCCTGATCAACTTCTACCCGACCCTGAATAACGGTCGAGTCTGTTGGGGCAGCCATGATCTGACCACGGCGAATGCCTTGATCCACACCAGGTGTGAAATAATAAGAAGCGATTTTGACCTGATCACCAAGTCCTCGTGAGCGCAAGATTGGAATGGCCGCTTCAGCTGTCACAGCTGTGCCAACCACATAATTTAGATCGGGATGCGCTTCGAGCGTGTCCTCTACGAGTTTAGCCTGAACTTCTTTACCGGTATCACCATATTTGGTTTCAACCAGTTCAATATCACTGCCCTCGATTGCACCGGCAAATCCGCTATTGCCAGCTTCAACCCAACCAGCACCAGCTGGACCAGGGAACCAGGCAACTTTCACTTTGCCGGAGCCGGAAGGATGTAGTTTGGCAAGAAATTCGCCAGTTTTTGCTCCCATTTCACCAAAGGAGACAAGTGACTTGGCTGAAAGTTCCGGAGAACCAATTCCGTTGATAACATCAATCACTGGAATATTCTTTGCACGAATCTCTTTCACAAGATTATTAAGGCCATCAAATGAGATGGCACCAATTATGACCGCGTCAGCTCCAGCAGCTACACAGTCTTCAATTTGCGAAATCTGCTTGTTGAGTTCGGTATAACCGCCTGCCTCAACAACCTGCATCTTCACGCCTAAACGTTTGGCTTCTTCGGTAACGCCATAGTTCACACCAAGCCAGTAAGCATCTTTCATGTGTGGGAACGAGACACACAGCTCATAAGCTTTGGATGCTTTTTCAAGCGGAACGTATTCTTTATCTGTTCGTGGGCTATCCATATTAAATGCAGGCTCCCAGATTTGCACAGGGTATGGATACCAATTTTCGGCGTTCGCCGATGTATATGTTGCAGCGGTGAGCGCAGCTGTGGCCATCAGGCCGAGCAAAAGCTTTTTCATTGTACACCTCCCTAAAGTGTCTTGATTCAACGTCTAGCCGTTTGCGTTAGACGCATAATAATCTACAGGCCAGATTTTGATCCGGCTGTCCTGTCCCACGCATTAAGCTTATTATTGAGATTGGCTCATTGTAAAATTCGAATTTAACTTTATTATTATTGGTTTTTCCGATAATACTATGTGACAACAACACATATTTAGTTAGGCCCGATTGGATTCAGGATTTTCCCTAACATGCTTAGCTTTTTGAAGAATTAGAGATCATAGTGCCGGCAGGTCGGTAGCTTAAAATAGGATAATTCATCCGTTTCCTGGAGAGCATGACTTTTAAATATTGGAAAAACGCAAGATAGATATCGGAAAAAGCAATGGAACTATCTTTAAGGCAAATTCGTTATTTTATTGCAGCAGCAGATGCCGGCCAGATTTCACAGGCGGCAATTAATCTCAATGTTTCACAGTCTGTCATTACAACGTCCGTTAAACAGCTGGAGGAACTTGTCGGTGTCGAGTTATTTGCACGTCACCATTCCGGAATTACATTGACCTATGAGGGAAACCGCTTTCTTGATCATGCGCGACACATAATTGAATCTGTTGATGAAGCAGTTCGGATACCAAAACGGGCAAAGGAAGATGTGTCAGGTAGTTTAAATCTTGCTGTGACATATACGGTTGCGGGATATTTTATTCCCAAAATGCTGGCGCAATTCACACGTTCTTTCCCGAACATTCAGGTAAATATCACCGAAACTGACAGAGCGAGTATTGAAGAAGGATTGATTACTAACGGATTTGACGTCGCGGTGATGCTTACATCCAACATAATAAATCATGAGCAGATCGCGCACACAGCTCTGCTTCGTTCGCGCCGTCGCCTTTGGGTGAGTATGAACCACAAGTTCATCAAAATGCAATCAGCCACTCTGCAGGAGATTGCTCAGGAACCCTACATAATGCTGACCGTTGACGAGGCCAGTAACACAGCACAAAAATATTGGAACAAAACACCTTACAAACCAAATTCCATATTCAGAACATCATCGGTGGAAGCTGTGCGAAGTATGGTAGCAAACGGGATGGGTATATCGATACTGTCGGATATGGTTTACCGACCGTGGTCTTTGGAAGGCCGACAGATTGGTGTGATTGAAGTGAGTGATACGGTACCAACAATGGATGTGGGCTTGGCTTGGCCAGCCGAAAATGAGCAAACGGAAGCTGTCAAAAGTTTTGTTGAATTTATGCATTTGGCCACAGGATCAGAGCAGCCAAACGTTATCCGATCTGAATATTTGTAAACTGCGATAATGTCGTGCTCACTGAAAGCATATCGATGCAACCAGGGTATCCTGTAGATCTGGATACTGTTGAGCTTACGCGACCGTGTA
>CAWUJF010000627.1:0-2329 GCA_963922405.1 uncultured Hyphomicrobiales bacterium
CTCGTTCCGGGTGGGCTTTGGCAGTAATATGCGGTTTGTTGGAAACGCCATCCTTTTACGACTGCAGGGACGACTGTACAGCTATGGTTCTGCCTGTGTCAGTTTCGGTAAACCGGTTTCACTGGCAACCTGGTCAAAGGAAAACGGCCTCAACTTAGATGCGTTGACCGACAAACAACGCCACGCCGCCATAGAAAAGCTCGGCAGTGATCTCCTGACTGAAATTGCCAGGATCATACCAGTGCTTCCCGTTGCGGTGACGGCCAGAGTTTTCCTGAACGCCGGCGACACATTATTGAGCGAACTTGAACTGAAATCGCTCATTTTCAAGGAAATGAGTGAGTTGGAGAATTCCGGTGCCCACCTGCATATTCCCCGTGAAGACCGCGACTATGCAGCCTCCATGGGCTTGCGAATGCTGACTTTACGCCATCTGGTGGAGACCACCTCCGAGGGCCTCTATAAAGCTAATCCCAATGAACAGGTGCTCCTGGAATATTATGCCAATTCAATTGCTCATTTGCGTGGTAAGGCCGGTTGAGCATCAACTGGTCAGTTAGCGAAGGTCTGCTTGGAGTTGGGGCGAGCTTTAATAATCCATTGCATCGGGCAAGAATTTTAACCGCTGTGAAAATGAACCGATCTCAACGGTTTGACCAAATTCTTTGTTTTGAAAACGTCTCATCGTAACCCGGCCAAAAGGGTACACACTGCAAATTGGATGAGTTCCACCGCTTCCTGATCCGATATCATCTTGAGGTCGGTAAGTCCGTGCATCGTTGCCCACAGCGTTGTAGCGGCGTTACTGATTTGAGCCGTATCTGCACTTTGTGGAGCTGCCTGCCTCAGTGCCTTTTCGAATAGACCAAATGCATGCGAAGCCCTTTCCCTAAAATCCTGATCACTTTCATCCAGCAGTTCTGTACGAAACATAATCGAAGCATACCCAGGATCACTCATGCCCATTGCACGATAAGCCTGACACATGGCAACCACCCGGTCTTCAGGATCACGCGAAGGTTCCGCTGCCAACTCCATATGCTTTGCCAGTTTACAGAAACCGTTTGCGGCAATTGCGGTCAAAAGGCCTTTGGAGTTGCCAAAATGATGCGACGGTGCCGCCACAGCCACACCGGCACGTCGTGCAACCTCACGCATGCTGAACCCGTCAATCCCCTTTTCAGCCAGGAGCTTCGACCCCTCATTGACCAGAACCTCCGGCAGATTACCGTGGTGGTAGGTATCACGTTTGATGGTTTTGTTTTTCATGTCTTTCACAAAAGCACATATCAGATATTGACACAATCTGATCATTGATCAGATAGAGCATATGGATGGTGCGTAAGATTCAATGCTTCCTTTGCTAGCAGCACTTTTCTTCTTTCTGTCTGCCGCAGGTCTGGACCATCAGCTGATCACCACAAAAGGAATAGCAGTATGAATAAATTTAGTAACACCGTCCTGGCACTGTCCGGCCTTGCGCTCTTTTATGTCTGCACGATGAGGTTGATAGACCCGTCTGCAGCCTCATTTCTCAAAACTTACTTTGCAGACTCAAGCAACGTATTGACCATTGAGATGGCAAGTGAGATCAGGGGGATAGGTGCAGGAATGGTATTGACCGGCATCGTCGCATTTCTTGGCATCTTCATACCGCGTTTGAAGGTTACAGCATTCGTCGTACTGAGCGTTTTGTTCGTTGGTATTGTCTTGGGAAGAGCGGTAAGCTCAATAGTCGATGGCGTGCCGGATGAAAGCCTCTTCATGCCGGTGACCCATGAAACAATTCTGGCGGTGGTGAATGTGTTCTGCCTGGCTTACATCCTGATTATGGAGCAAAAATCACAAGGTGATAGATCAGTTCCAGCCAGTTGATGCAGGTAGCTTTTTCGATCTTAAATCCAAAAAGACCTTTTATCTTCCAAGGCAGATGAAGGTTCATCGGCTGAGTGCACCCAAGTTGAAAAGAGATGCCAATCATCGCCTCTTGGAATTGGCTACAGCATTGTGATCTTTCCAACCGCTATTAATTGTTGCGGTACAAAATTGCAGGCCATTGCTCGAAGGCATAGTCACAGGTCCGGGCGATTCCATACCGTTCTGCATTTTCGGCCATGAACTTCCATCCCCTCAGGAAATCCCGGCTCTGCTCCAGGCTTGTAATCTGCTCTGCACTTTCAAACCCGCCCACTTCCTTTAATGCGAACCAGTAGCCCTTCTGCCGCAGGGCATCAGGGCAGTTTTTCAGGCTCCACTCCCAGATGCCGTGACGGTAAATGCCTTTGGCCTGAGTTTCGGATAGTGCATAAGCTAAATGCCCGGAGTTGAA
>CAWUJF010000628.1:0-2326 GCA_963922405.1 uncultured Hyphomicrobiales bacterium
GTTCTTGCACTCGCTGTAAATCTGCTTGGTGACTGGTTGCGCGATGCGCTAAATCCAAGGTTGCGTTAATGAGTACACCTCTCTTATCCGTAAAAGACCTGGTCGTGGAATTTCCAACCCGGAAAGGTGTCCTGACTGCCGTCAATAGCGTGAGCTTTGATCTGGCCCAGGGTGAAGTCTTGGGCGTTGTTGGTGAATCCGGAGCTGGAAAGTCAATGACAGGGGCTGCCATTATCGGCCTGATTGAACCGCCAGGACATATTGCTGGTGGTAGTATTCATCTCACTGGAGATAGGATAGACAATTTGTCTGCTGATGCCATGCGCCAAGTACGTGGTAAGCGAATAGGCGTAATTTTCCAGGATCCGCTAACATCCCTTAATCCATTATATACAATTGCTGAGCAGCTTGTGGAAACGATACGCCGACATTTGCCCCTATCAGCAGCACAGGCGCGAGACCGTGCAATAGGTTTGCTGGACGAAGTGGGTATCCCGGCTGCTGCTAGACGGATTGATGATTATCCTCATCAGTTTTCCGGGGGTATGCGTCAGCGCGTCGTGATCGCCTTGGCATTGTGTGCAGAGCCGGAATTAGTAATTGCCGATGAGCCAACAACTGCGCTTGATGTGTCAGTTCAATCGCAAATCATAGATGTGTTGAAACGTATGTGTAGTGACCATGGGACTTCAGTCATGCTGATTACACACGATATGGGTGTTATCGCAGAGGCAGCAGACAGAGTTGCTGTTATGTATGCTGGCAGGATTGCAGAAATTGGTCCGGTTAAAGATGTGGTTCAGGATGCCAAACACCCTTACACTGAGGGATTAATGGGCTCTATCCCGACCCTGACGCAAACTGAAGATCGTTTGACTCAAATTCCGGGCTCCATGCCTCGCCTCAACGCAATACCGAATGGATGCGCATTTAATCCGAGATGCACAAAAGTGATGGATGTTTGCCATGAGATAAGGCCTGATCCAAAAACTGTCGAAGGACGTGAGATTGCCTGTCATTTGTATGATACTGGAGGTTCCGAATGAGTGAAAACCTCCTGGAGATCAGAAATCTCACCCGAAAGTTTGATGTTTCGGATCCTTGGCTTAACCGTGTACTGGAGCGTAAAGAGAAGCAGTATCTAACAGCTGTCAATGATGTTTCGTTCAATATACGTCGAGGTGAAACATTCGCTTTGGTGGGTGAATCCGGTTCGGGAAAATCGACCATAGCCAAGCTTGTGGTTGGATTGCTCGGTGCCAATAGCGGAGAGATTATTTTCGATGGCAATACCATGACCACAAAGGGTGGTGCTGCTATGCGTGATTTGCGCAGCCGATTCCAGATGATATTTCAGGATCCGTTCGCAAGCCTGAACCCAAGATGGCGTGTGAAGGATATCGTGGCGGAGCCGGTTAGAACGTTTGGACTTAAAGGCACTAACCAGTCTGTAGATGGGAGAGTAGCAGAGCTGCTTGATACAGTTGGCTTGGGTCGCGCGGATGGTGAAAAGTTCCCGCATGAGTTTTCTGGTGGCCAAAGACAGCGTATTGCCATTGCTCGTGCGCTTTCGGCCCAACCGGAGTTTATCGTATGTGACGAGCCAACTTCTGCACTGGATGTGTCCGTTCAGGCGCAGATCCTGAATTTGATGCGCGATTTGCAAGATGAGTTCGGACTTACATACCTGTTTATCAGTCATGACCTTTCGGTAGTTCGTCACATGGCAAGCCGGATTGGTGTCCTTTATTTAGGTAAGCTGGTTGAAGTGGCTGATGGAAAGGGCTTGTTTAAAAACCCTCAGCATCCATACACAAAGATGTTGCTTGATGCTGTGCCTGATCTTGAAATGACAGGTCGTCAACGAAAGAAAGTAGAAGGTGAAATACCTAATCCTATTGATCCACCAACCGGGTGCGCTTTTCATCCCAGATGTGCATTTGCAACCAGCCGCTGTAAAGCTGAAACACCGGTTCTAGAAGAAACACAAACTGGAGAAGCAGCCTGTTTTGAAATTTAACTGGATTGCAGGCTGAACCAATAATTTTCCGAGGTGCGTACCAATGAGTGAAAATTATGTCTCACCGAACAGGAACAGTTACGATGTTGTTCTGGTCGGTGGTGCCATGTACGGCTCTTCTGTTTCCTGGTTCTTATCGCAAAATCCACACTTTGATGGCTCCATTCTGGTGGTTGAGAGGGACCCAGCTTACGAGTTTGCATCAACATCGCATACGAATTCCTGTATCAGACAGCAATTTTCAGCTGAGATAAATATCAAGATTTCCCAATTTGGCGCAGAGTTTATCAAGAATTTTCGCGCTTT
>CAWUJF010000629.1:0-2309 GCA_963922405.1 uncultured Hyphomicrobiales bacterium
TTATGGTTAGAAAAGCATCAAAAGCAGTTGTCAGGTGTGGGTCTTCTAATCGACGATGATATAGCAGCTATAATAATTGCTGGTGAAGCACCGATTAGCTACAAATTATTTGTATCATACCTGGGTTTGTTGCTGTTGAACCGGCTAAACAAGTTGTTATCCGTTGTTTGGGTTTCTACACCGAAACTTGGCGCGATACTAAGCTCCGCAGGATGCAAGACCGAACTGTTAAAGCCTCTTCCACCTTCACCAGAGACCGTAAGTAGAGCTTTAGATAAGCTTGATTTTCCCGCGCAAGTTGATGACTCTGATGAGTCGCTTAGAATCGTTTATCACGCGACTGTCACACACTACGAAGGCCACAAATTTTTAAGACCTGTAATGGAAAGTGTTTTGACACGTCACCCGAATGTGAGCTTTGAAGTCTTTGGAAGAGGTAAATCAAAACGATTGTGGATGACCTCAAACATCAATACGAAACAGCTCGAATACAAAGCAATATTACCTTGGAACAAGTATTTGGATTATTGTCGAGAAAACCCTGCCGATATTGCCTTGGCACCGTTGTTTAACAGCGATGTGGACAATGCTAGATCGGATACCAAGCGCATCGATATTGCACGTTTGGGTGCCGCGGCAGTTTTCTCAGAAGGAAGTATATATGCGCGATGTAGGCAGATGGATGAGTTTTTACTGCCAAATCATCCACCGCTATGGGAAAAGAGCATTGAAGAACTTGTTATTGATGCAGCAGTTCGGCACAAACATGCTGAGGCAACGCGAAAATCTGTCCTACAAATGAGGGATAACGCGCAATCTGAGTTTCCTGGAATTACCCACTCCTGTCGATAGGTAAGTTCATCTCAACAGTTTATTGCTTTGATGAGCAGATTGTTCTATGTGCATACCAGATGCTGATATGAAAATTGTTAAGTCTGTATTTGACATACTAGCCCCAATGTATGTTTGTTCCTTTGGAAAGACTTCAATCAATTGGGAGTTAAGAAATGCCACTATTTAGACCTCTGGCTCTAGAAGGTGTCGTTGAAATACTTCCAGACAAATTTGGTGATGAGCGGGGTTTTTTTTCAGAGACTTACAATCAGAAAGTGTTTATTGAAAACGGGATTGATGCCGTATTTGTACAAGACAATCAAAGTTTTTCAGCTGACAAAGGCGTACTCAGGGGACTTCATTTTCAACGTCCACCATTTGCTCAAGACAAATTGGTTAGGGTTGTTAGCGGGCGCGTATTCGACGTGGTCGTTGATATTCGTAGCAATTCACCAACTTTCCGGAAATGGATAAGTATTGAAATTTCCTCCGAAAAGTGGAACCAGGTTTTTATTCCGAAAGGATTTGCGCATGGCTTTTTGACTCTTGATGAAAATACACTGTTCCTTTACAAAGTCTCTGCGTTGTATTCTAAGTATCATGATTGCACGGTTAAGTTTGATGATCCTTCTCTGGGCATTTCCTGGCCATTCAACAGATCGCAATTGATAATGTCTGAAAAAGATGCAGTTGCATTGCCGTTGAGCGAGGTCGAAACCGGCTTTTAACGTGGGCAAGAGATTATGCATTTTTTAATAACCGGCGGGGCCGGTTTTATTGGCTCTGCTGTGTGCCGCAGGCTGGTAGATAACGATCAACACTTTGTGTTGAATGTGGATAAACTCACATACGCGGGGAATTTAAATTCTTTGCATTCAATATCAGATAGACCAAATTATCAGTTTCAAAACCTTGATATATGTGAAGAGCAAAAAATCTTTGATTTGTTGGTAAAGAACGAAATCGATATCATCATGCATTTGGCGGCTGAAAGTCATGTGGATCGATCAATAGACGGGCCAGCTGCGTTCATTGAGACCAACATAGTTGGCACATACAAACTGCTCTCAGCTGCTCGTCATTATTTCGACGAGTTATCAGGCCAAAAAAGAGAGAATTTTCGTTTTCATCATATTTCCACTGATGAAGTCTATGGTGATCTGCCATTTGATTCAGGGATATTTACAGAGGAAACACCTTACTCGCCATCTTCACCATATTCTGCATCGAAAGCCTCATCTGATCATCTGGTGAGGGCTTGGGGTGCAACATATGGACTGCCAGTGGTTATTTCCAATTGCTCAAACAATTATGGCCAGTTTCAATTTCCGGAGAAGCTTATACCGGTCGTATTATTGAATGCCTTGGCTGAGACTAATCTACCGATTTATGGTACCGGGGAGAATGTTCGCGATTGGTTGCATGTGGAGGACCATGCTCGTGCTTTGGAATTAATTGCAATGCGCGGAGCAATA
>CAWUJF010000630.1:0-2285 GCA_963922405.1 uncultured Hyphomicrobiales bacterium
AAAGCAAATTGGCATCCTCCTGTGTAAAGCCGTTCACACCGGCAACGGGTGGAAAGGAAGCCGTCGCCGAATGTAGAACGTCAGAAATTACGTTGGCCGAGTTTAAGACATTGGATGGAAAGAGGGATGCTGCCAACTTAGCGGCAAAATCCATAGATGAGTATCTCAACGGAACAGCTAGTTGGCGCACAGACCTTTATTCAACGCGTGGCAGTTTGATGACACATGCAGAGTCCATCGAACTCTTCAAATCACTGGGTGTTAAGTTCACACCTGAGTTGAAATCACCTTCGGTGAAAATGCCGTTTGATGGCTTCTCCCAGCAGGATTATGCGCAGAAACTGATTGATGAATACAAGAACGCTGGTATTCCGGCATCTGATGTATTTCCTCAGTCATTTAACCTCAAGGATATTCTCTACTGGATTGAAAATGAACCGGAATTTGGCAAGCAGGCCGTGTTTCTGGACGCTTCTTTTCGTCAATCTGGTTGGTCCCGGATGGATGCATCCACCTGGCAGGTTCAAATGTCTGAATTAAAAGCAATGGGTGTTAACTTCATCGCGCCCCCAATGTGGGTGCTGGTAACATCTGAAGACGGAAAAATCGTACCATCCACTTATGCCAAAGAGGCCAAGTCAGCGGGTCTTGAAATCATTACCTGGACCGCAGAACGTTCCGGCTCACTGAAAAGCGGTGGCGGCTGGTACTATCAATCGGTTGCAGATGTCACAAACAATGACGGAGATATTTTCAATCTGCTTCATGTCTTACACAAGGACGTTGGCATCAAGGGTCTGTTCTCAGATTGGCCTGCAACCACAACCTACTATGCAAATTGTTTCGGCCTCAAATAGTTGAGTTACAAACTTTGATGTTCTTGGGTCTTCAAGTTTGCCGTTTGCCAGCTTCTTTGTGATCCCGCATCAAGGATATCACATAAAGCGAAATCGCAATCCAAATCATGATGAATGCGATGACCTGACCTTCCCGCAATGGCTCCTTAAAGACAAATATACTGATCAGAAACAGCATGGTTGGAACCAGGAACTGTAATATGCCAATCGTAGAGAGCATGAGGCGTTTCGCGCCCATGGCATATAATATTAGCGGTATCGCGGTAGCCGGGCCTGACAAAAGGAGCAGCAGCGTATCATAACTGTTTGTGAACAGGGCGGCTTCTCCCTTAAGATGCAACCAAATGGCTATCCCGATTACAAACGGGGCGATGAGTAACACCTCGACCAGAAAACCTTGCGTTGGTCCCACATCCACAGTCTTGCGCAACAGTCCGTAAATTCCAAAAGACCCGGCAAGAAGCAAACTAACCCATGGAAACGTGCCACCAACCACCGTCATGAAGAGCACCGCAAGTGCAGCAAGTGCAATCGCAACGCGCTGTAGGTTGGTAAAACGTTCCCCGAGGAAAATGTAGCCGAGCAGAACCGTAAGCAATGGATTGATGTAATATGCCAAAGCTGTTTCCAGGGTTCTCTCTACTGTGATGGCCCAGATAAAAATTCCCCAATTCAGGGAAATCAAAACCGAGCATATGAATAGGATCCAGAGTTTCTTCGGTGATTTCAGGGTAGGTATGATATCGGCAGTCCTGCCAATGATAACCAGAATGATGGCAGCAACCGGTAAAGACCAAAGAGCTCTATGGGCTGTCACTTCTATCGGGTTGATATGACCAGTCAGTTTCCAGAACAGCGGCAGGAACCCCCAAATACAGAAAGCGCCCAAAGCAAATCCGTAACCGGACGCAGTGTTTCTGGATTGAACGGGGCTTGATGAAGCCATATGGATGATTCCGACAGAAATTTACTGAAGAGAAGTGTTGAATAAGGATTTAGATGAAAGCCGCTACGGTGATTGTTCTTGACTTACCTTTCGTCAGTCTCCAAAAGAGCAAAAACCAACCATAGATGAGATTTACATGACACTAGCTGTAACGTTTCCCGGGCAGGGCAGTCAAGCTGTTGGAATGGGGTTAGCCCTTATCGAAAATTCGGCCGCCGCTAAATCGGTATTTGACGAAGTGGATGAAGCACTTGGCGAAAAGCTCTCTGCAATTATCTTGGAAGGTCCAGAAGATACGCTAACACTGACGGCCAACGCACAGCCAGCGCTGATGGCAGTATCGATAGCTGCACTTCGCGCTCTTGAGGAGAAAGGTTTTGATCTCGCTCACAACGCTGCTTATGTAGCAGGTCACTCCTTGGGAGAGTATTCAGCTCTTTGTGCAGCGGGCGCGCCAAGCCCAGGCGACTTTCCGGCTGGAG
>CAWUJF010000631.1:0-2284 GCA_963922405.1 uncultured Hyphomicrobiales bacterium
GCCTAACTTTGAGCGCCCGCTAACGACTGAACGCAAGTGGATTGCAGGAGAAAATTTCATTCTCAATGGTCAAATCGAGATTGCCGATACTGTCTCGATGACGAATATATTTCTATATGAACTAAACGAGAATGGGGCCATTCGCCAGATCACGACTGCCAACCGCATTACACCAAAAAGTGAAACCGGGAATTGGTTATTGACCAAAGCAAATGTGCGGGAATATGCGAGCGACCAGCGCAATGCACCCGACAAAGATCTTCCGGTTTCAGACAAAACATATGACTTGTTGGAAACCGCGCTCAAACTGAGTCCACTCTGGCTGGAAAACTTCGAGATTCTTCCCGGTCTCCTGCCGCACCCTTTGCTCAACAAGCTTATTCAAGAGGTGGACGGGATGCCCAATCTGTACAAATATCAGATGGCGCTTCATGAGCGTTACGCGAGTATTCTATACTGTGTATCGACCATACTACTAACAGCATATCTTGCGATTTCCAAATTCCCTCCAAACATGTTGCCACTACGCGCACTTGGTGTCGCATTGATCGGGTTCGCTGCGTTTTTCTTTTATAATGTGTTTCTAATGCTAGGCCAGTTTGGATATTTACCTGTCATTCCTGCCGCGTGGGGCATTCCCGTATTGGTCGCTATTGTTTTAATTGTCCTGCTGGCGCGAGACCTTCACAAAGTGCGTGCGGTTGACGGAGCCTAGAATCCGAGACCTGCAGAACGGGACAACCGCGCCCAATTCTTTTGAATGAAGACCATACAAAGGGCCAAAATTAAAGCGCTTATTGCGAGGAGGCTAAGGACTGTTGTCTGAACACCCAGATGACTAAGCTGTCCAATCAGGGTTGTGTTGAAGAAGCTGAGTGAAAGTATTGCTGCACACGCAGCAGGCATCGCGAACGGGAGTGATGCTCGAAACGTCATTGCAACTGCGGCCATTGCGATGAAAGGCGCAATAATACAAAGCAACCAGCGCATGGTGCGCTCGCCGATCACTCGCACTTGTTCCTTGGTGGGGTTAGACAAGGAAATGAGTTCTGCTATTGTTGCTTCCTTTTCTCCGCCGCGTTGCCGTGGTTCCAAAAGTTCCAGCGGCGGGAGTTGCGAGTAAAAATTACTTATAAAAAAGTGATCTTCCGAATATAACCTGTCACTTGCTTCGCATCCATCGCAGGTTTCTTTAGACTGTTTCCTGAACTCGTAAACATGTGCATGGTTAAACACCAATCCTATTTGGCCTTGTTCCGTAATTTGGGGGTTTTGAGTTTTACGCGCCAAGATTACCCGGTGTTCTTCCGGCGCTTCCTGCGTATGAATAAATACATTTTCAGCGACATCAGACAGGTTGCCATCGGTGGCAAATAGGGTCGTATTGCCAACTGAATAAAACTTTCCCGCGCTTAGTTTGCCGTCTCGCACAGCTTGTTGTGCGGCGGCAGCAATTACGCTTCTGAACTCGTATCGTGCGAGTGGCTCGACAAAGCCTGAAACGAAAAAGGACAGAGCCGCTCCTATAAAGCCAACACCAAAGGCAATAGCGAAGAGCGGCTTGGACCCATGGCTTAACCCCGCTGTGACAACAAACTCCTGATCTTCACGGCGTCTGAGGAGCACAAAATAGACACCAACAACTATTGCAAGCGGTAGCGCAATAAATATGCCGCTGGGGGCAGAATATAGAATAACAGCGAGTATTGTACCGGCACCTGCGTCGAGGGCCAGCAGTTCCGGAAGGATAAGACTTACAATGATATCTGAAAGAAAGATTGCCTCGACAGTTAACATAACCGCTGCGATAGCAAGCCAGATTGCTAAGAAAATTCCCGCATAATACCGGAAAGAAGCACTGTGAAACATTCTGAATGCACTGCCAGATGTAGCCTGAGCCAAAGATGGATTGAATGCATCTACTGACATATGAAAACTCTAAACAATGTGCATCGACTACTTGTTGTCGCACAAAGTTCCGTTTTCTGAAATCAAAAAACACGGTTTGATTTATATTTTTCTTGACGATGTAAGACACCCCAAAGATAACAAGCGGAAAATTTTCTGATGTGCGGGCGTTAGCGAAAACAGGATGGAACACAAAAAGAGCGATCCAGATGCCAGCCTAAACGCGATTGACCTTGAAAAAACCTATCGCGAAAGGCCGGTTGTTTCGGGAATAAGCCTGCAGATCAAACGCGGTGAAATTGTTGCCATACTTGGTCCCAATGGTGCCGGCAAGACCACATTGATGAATTTGATTTCCGGGATTTTAAAACCGGAT
>CAWUJF010000632.1:0-2265 GCA_963922405.1 uncultured Hyphomicrobiales bacterium
CAAAGGTCAGATTTGGAAACCTGATCAACGACCAGACATGTGACCCAGCAGCTCCTGCGGGTTGTAGCGACAACGATTCGATCCATGCAGGTGCAAGCAATACAAGATTTGCCTACGCTTTTCATGCAGGTGCTTCTTACGATCTGACTTGCCGTACAAAGCTTGATGGCGGCTATTCGTTCACAAAAGTTGAAGGTGGTGACTTCTTTGGAACAGGGGTTGGTACCGCAGGTAGTCTTGCACCAGGGGTAGCTTTAGGTGGTAACGGGTTTGATCGTGGGTTTGAAATTCACGAAGCTCGCGTTGGTCTGCGTTATGCGCTTTCAGACGCAGGTTGTCATAGTCCCGAACCAGAACCTCCAGTGGTTTATAAATAACAAGTTATCGATGAGGGGACCTTCCCCTCATCGTCCAGTATGTCAATCAATTCAGTTGCACAGAGCAGGCAGCGACAAAGATTAAGGGCTTGAAATGAAGCGAACAATACTCAAAGGCACAGTGGCATTTCTAGCCCTGATGACAGCATCCGGTGCATTGGCCAATGACTATAATTCAGGCGTTGTTACAAAGGCACCTTCTGAGGTCTTCACTGATGTGGAGTTTGGAAGCAACTGGTATATTCGCGGCGACATCGCCTACAATATCGATGGACGTGAAGACCGGGGTATCTCACAACTGACACTGCCAGATGGCACCCTAGCCAGTATTCAAGGTGATTATGATGATGCAATCGCTGTTAGGGTTGGCTTTGGTAACTATGTCGCACCAAATATCAGGCTGGAAGCAACGGTAGAAGGCTTATTCAACTCTGAATTTGCCGGTACAGGAGCACAGTCATATGCCGGGTCCCGGACCACGACTGGCACGCCGGCTGTAACGGTGGACTTCAATTCAGTTGGCTTGATTACATCCTCGAGTGACCCTCTCCTTGTTGGAACAACTACTGCACCAATTTCAGGCACCAGCACGACTACGGCTGATTATGCATCAACGAATCTACTTCTGAGTGGTTACCTGGACCTCCCGTCCTTTGGATCGATAACTCCATATGTGGGTGCAGGTGTTGGTGTTGCACGTGTTTCATTCAGTCAGACAACCACGTTTACCTGTACGGCAGCTGCAACAGAAACCTGTGCGTTCCCAGCTGGAGCCCAGGGTGCTACAGCTGAAATTAGCTTGAGACAGGATGAGGATTTCTGGGGGCTCGCCTATCAGCTGAGTGTTGGTGCTGCGATTGCACTGGATGAAAGGTTGATGCTGGATCTGGGGTATAGTTACACAGACATCGATTCAGGCGATACTATTAACTATTCTGATGGTACAGCAGTTGAGCCGGATGGCTTCGCAGTTCATCAAGTTCGCGCTGGTCTGCGTTACAACATTTTCTAAGTCATTATCCCTTAGAGACTTAAATGAGGCGGCGTTCAGCCGCCTTTTTTATTTTCCTTCAAACATTGTTGATGTCGCTTATAAGAAATGTTCTTGACGAAATACGACCTGTGAGCTATCCCGTCCAGTGGGCCACCCCTCCCCAACGAGGGGCTCACTATCTGGAAGGTTAGTTTGTCATGAACAGCACTTTACAACCGGCTACGCGGCCGGCAAATCCGCGTTTTTCTTCAGGACCGTGCACGAAACATCCTGAATGGTCTCTTCAAAATCTGAAAAATGCATCCCTTGGCCGATCTCATCGCGCTAAAGAGGGGAAAGATCGTCTTAAGCACGCAATTGAACTCACTCGGCAAGTCCTAGAAGTCCCCGAGGACTATTTGATCGGTATTGTGCCTGCGTCAGATACAGGAGCCGTTGAAATGGCCATGTGGAACCTTTTGGGTGAGCGTGGTGTGGACATGTTAGCCTGGGAAAGTTTTGGCTCTGGCTGGGTTACCGATGCAGTTAAACAGCTGAAACTGGAAGATGTGCGAACTATCGAAGCAAATTACGGCAGATTGCCGGATATGCGTCAGGTGAATTTTGATCGTGATGTGGTTTTCACATGGAATGGCACAACCTCTGGTGTAAGAGTTCCTGATGCCAGTTTTATCCCGCATGATCGGGAGGGCCTGACCATTTGCGACGCAACATCAGCGGCATTTGCTCAAAATTTGGAGTTTGAGAAACTGGATGTGGTGACGTTCTCCTGGCAAAAGGTATTGGGAGGAGAAGCGGCTCATGGAATGCTGATCCTATCTCCCCGCGCGGTGGAGAGATTGGAGTCTTTTACTCCGAACTGGAGACTACCGAACATAATCCGTCTTACAAATG
>CAWUJF010000633.1:0-2261 GCA_963922405.1 uncultured Hyphomicrobiales bacterium
CTCTTGGTTCGTGAACAAACTATCAAACAGGTCCGCGGCCTCTTGATGGAAGGTGTTTCTGAAATCGACACGCAATTTAATGAAATTTTCCGAAAAGTTTGGCAGAAATTGAGCGAAGAGAAACAAGTGGAGATCGTGAAGTATCTTCAAGACATACTGAACAAACGAGCTAAATCCACATCATCCAAGGCTGATAAACTTCCAGATGACATCGAAGGTTTTGGCGCGCACATTTTGGAACATTTTCTGACCGCTTCATACGATACATACACTCGATGGCGACTCACCAAAAAGGTTCTTGAGCTTGCTGGACACGCAGAAAAAGATGTAGCTGAACTGAAAAAGTTTGCTGTTTTGACTGAGGACAAAAAGTCTTTGAACGACCTACGAAATGACTATGCACACAAGAGCAGAAAGTTGCTTGACGAAGAACATAACGATGCTCGTTGTGTCGAAATAAGGAAGGCCATTAGATCGCAAAATGCGAATATTGACGCCATTCTGGGGTCTGAAACGTGAGTTCTGTCATCCTGTTCGACTTGGATGGCACCTTGGCAGACAACAGTCATCGGCAGCACTTATTGTCTGGAGACAAAAAGAACTGGGATGCCTTCTTCGATGCACAACACAACGATACGCCGAACACCCCCATAGTAACACTTTATAAAACGCTCATTGAGTCAGGTAAATTTGACGTCTTTATCGTTACCGCGAGACCTCAGAGGTACAGAGAAGTTACGGAAAATTGGTTCGTTAAGAATGATATCCCACTCCAGAGAATATTGATGCGTCCTGACGGAGACCGTAGAAACGACGAAGTGATAAAGCGTGAGATGCTTATCCAACTAAAGGGAGAAAACCGTCTGCCATTATTTGTGGTTGATGACAGAGCGGGAGTGGTTGAGATGTGGCGCAAAGAAGGAATTACCTGCCTTCAGTGCGCGGATCATAGATTTTGAAAATTGAAGTGTTATTTCGTTTTCAAATAATCTGACCACAGATTCATCAGCTCACGCCGCTTCTCCAACCTGTCAGACCGCTGATATGCGCCTACAATTCCCAAATCCACCTTATGCCCCAATGCAGCTTCTTTGACCTCAAATGGTGTATCAGTCTGTTCTTCAACCCATGTCCTGAATGACGCTCGGAAACCATGGGGTCGATAGCTGTAGCCTTCTCTCTCCATAAAGCGGGACATAGTAGCATCTGACATTGCTTTGCCTGTTGGTGACGGGAACAGAAAATCAGAGTTTGAATTTTCCATAGCCTGTTCAACGATTTTTCTACATTCGCTATTTAGCGGTACACGATGTTCAACACCTGTCTTGGTTCTTTCAGCAGGAATTATCCAAACATCGTCCTGAAACTCATTTTTGGTGGCCAGTCGCACCTCGCCAGTACGCGTGGCTGTAAGAATAAGAAATCGTAATGCCAAACAAGATTGATGCGGTTGCCTTGATAGCCATTTATAGAACTCTGGCACTTCCTGATACGGCATGGAGGGTATGTGCTTTACTTCATGTCGTTGTTTACCGAGCAAAGCACGGGCCTTCATCGTGGCTTGTAGATCAACATCCAAACCAAGTGCAGCGGCATGTTTTAAAGTGAGGCTCAAACGTTGCAGAGCTTTCTCTGCGGTGCTGGCTTTTGAATGCCACATTGGTTCCAACACTTTCTTGATTGTATGCTGGTCCAAATCTTCAATCGCGGTCTTTCCGATCTTGGGTAATACATGCAGGCTAAGTGGAGACATCCAACGACCTGCAACACCATCGCCTTTTAACTCCGCTTGTCTGGCTTCAAAACACCCCTGTACTGCTTCAGCAACCGTAATGCGATGCGCCCGCTCTCGTCGTTTCCTTCGCTCTTCGATAGGGTCAACACCAAACCTTACATTTCGCCGTGCATTAGCCGCATGTTCTCTGGCCTCGGCAATCGTAACATCGGGCCACGGACCTATACCCATCTCTCTCCGGCGACCATCAATTATAATCCGAAGAAACCACCTGCCCCAACTCCGATTACGCTTGTGCAACCACAACCCTTGGCCGTCACCGTATTTTCCGGCTTCCAAGTTTTTGGTTTTAATTGCAGTTAATGCGTGACGCTTGGTCATAGAAACCACCCTCTTTAAAATCCGCACTTGAACATTTTAACCGTCAGGCAAACCACCTTTTGGATCAAAAAACTATGATTTTCTATGAGAGCAAATAAATCACCACGATGTCAATTAGTAATTATATTTCAATACTTTATGGCGC
>CAWUJF010000634.1:0-2258 GCA_963922405.1 uncultured Hyphomicrobiales bacterium
GTGGTCAGATCATGGCTGCCCCAACAGACTCGACCGTTATTCAGGGTCGGGTAGCAGTTGATCAGGCAGTTAGAATTCTGGACGGAAAGGAATTCGAGAAGCACGTGGGTCCTGCTCTTTACGTGGTCGATCAAGAAAACCTCAAAGACTTCGATCCAACGTCAACTCTGGCTCCTTCTGGTTTCAAGCCAGTTTTCCGGGTTGAATAAAAATGACAAACAAAGCCGATCAACATTCTCCCAGTCGGCTTAAGGAAGGTGCGCGTCCTAACGACGCGCACATCCTCCTTAGCACCAAAAGTTTGACGAAAGACTATCCAGGCATTCGAGCTCTGGATGCCATGAACTTCGACCTCAAAGCTGGTGAAGTCCATATACTCTTTGGTGAAAACGGTGCGGGCAAATCCACACTCATTTCCATGTTGGCTGGTGCAAATAAACCTACCTCAGGCGAGATTGAATTCCTGGGTAAAACCGTTGAATTAACAAGTGTGCATGAAGCACGGGACTTGGGGATCAGTGCAGTATTCCAGGAATTTTCACTCATCCCCGAAATGAGTGTCACTGAAAACCTTTTTCTAGGCGCAGAACAAACCAAACGCGGATTACTTCAGCCGAAGCTCCAGCGACAGCGAGCGCAAAAGATACTTGAAGATCTTGATTTCCATATAGATCCCAACGCAAAAATTGATGATCTCACAAGAGCCGAACAGCAGATGGTTGAAATTGCCAAAGCGTTCCGCTCGGATTTATCCGTGCTGATCCTTGATGAGCCAACCGCTTCTCTCACCAGTCATGAAACAGAACAGCTTTTTAAGCTTATCGAAAAGCTCAAAACACAAGATGTGGGAATTATTTACATCACACACCGTATGGCTGAGATACGCGAAATTGGAGATCGTATTACGATTTTACGGGATGGACGTTTCATAGAAACGGTAGATGCTAAAACAACAACAGAAGATGAATTGGTCCGTTTAATGACCGGTCGTGTCGTAGGCCAGGTTTTCCCATCCATTCAGTTCGATCCTGGAGAGTTAATTCTCAAGACAAACACTTTAACTACGGTTGATAACGGTGTTCAGGATGTTTCAATTACAGTCCGACGCGGTGAAGTAGTCGGACTTGCGGGATTGGTAGGATCGGGAAAATCTCGCTTTGGCCAAGCTTGTTTTGGATCGCTAAAGATTTCCAGCGGTCTAATCGAATTCAAAGGTAACGTGCCCGCAAAACACACAACACGTCGAATGCTGGACAGCGGTATGCTTTATCTACCCTCCGACAGACGTCGGGAAGGCCTAATGATGATGCGTCCTGCGCGTGAAAACATGTCAGTCGCGTCACTAAATGTGCAACCCTTTTCCAATGGCTGGTTACTTAACCGGTCCAGTGAAAATCAAGTCGTCAATTCACTCGCTGAAAGGTTGAACCTTTCCCCAGGAAGGGTAGAGCAAGCCGCTGAACATTTCTCCGGTGGCAACCAGCAAAAACAAATGCTGGCCCGCAGTCTTACCAGAGATTTTGATTTGATCATCTTCGATGAACCAACCGTCGGCGTTGATGTGGGAACGCGCGCTGCGATTTATGAGTTTATTGCGCAATTGTGTGAAAACGGAACAGCGATCATTCTAATTTCATCCGATCTTCCAGAAATTCTGAACCTTACCAACAGAGCATATGTTTTCTACCGTGGTCGTGTGCAGGCCGAACTGGCCGGTGTCGAGATTACAGAAACCAATGTTCTGTCCCATTTCTTTGAACGTGAGGCTGCCTAATGAGTAGTCCAACGAAAACAATGAGCGAAAAACAGAACAGATTAACAGATCTACCAAAACGACTATTCGTCAAATTGGGTATCTTACCATTTCTCCTGCTGGTGGCAGTGATCGTTTTTACCTTCATGTCAGATAACTTCCTGACCGGGCGAAATCTTATGAACGTATTAAGGCAGTCTGTTTATCTGATGATTGTCTCATTGGGACAGATGCTATGCCTTCTAACCGGAGGCTTTGACCTTTCCGTTGGTACCGTACTCGCATTGACCTCAGTTGTTGGCGCTCTTGTTATGGCAGCCACATTTGCAGCCATGCCCGATCTAGTCTGGCTAGCAATCATTCTTGGTTGCTTCGGTGGAATTCTGGCAGGAACAATGATCGGTGTTGCAAATGGTATCGGTGTTGCATTCTTCGGTGTTTCTCCCTTCATGATGTCACTTGGGATGACATCTGTTGGATTTGGAATTGCACTCTTCCTGACCGG
>CAWUJF010000635.1:0-2255 GCA_963922405.1 uncultured Hyphomicrobiales bacterium
TTGACCGTTGTTGTGATACAATTCATTGAGCCGACGTACCGACATTCCCATAGCTCTGGCAAGCATATCCCGGTTCAGGTTTGGGTTTCTCAGATTTGCCTCAATGTACGCATCCGCTCGCAACAATATCTGCTGCTCAGGCTGGCTTAGTTCATATTTGCTCTCTTTCAGCGAAGCCAAACCAGCTACGAACATATCGGTAATAATGTCCTGGGTGCATTGTCTGACAATTTCATTAGCGTGCTCAATGCTATTCAGCAGTTTGACCACGCTTTCTCCCACCATGCCATCAAAGACCTGAGCGCCCGGAATCCTGATACCAGTTAGCAAATCAGCGTTGGGTAGTTTTCTTAATAGATCCTGTCTTGGAATTTGCACTACAAGCTGGCGAAAATTATCGGGCAGCCGTAGCTGATATTCATTGACACTGCTGTAAAGTGCAAAATCGCCCGGTTGCAATTGGGCGTCCCTACCAGCCTGGCTTACGATCCCGTTCTTTTGCAATTGTAGACTGATTAGAAAACTCTCTTCAGAAGACTTGGCGATGTCTTTGCGGCGTCGGCTCACGACCTGATTTGTGCCGCCCACAAAAGAAGTTGAAATTCTGGACATGCGATTTAGCAGTATTTCACCGTTGAAATGGGTGGTGTTTGCTGAGTCGCATCCCAGTTGCACATAAGAATCGCACACGGCCTCACGCCAGTACGCAAAGCGTTCCTTCGGACTTACATCTGTGGTGCTGAGCAGTGTGGCCATGAGCGATAACCCTCCGACTTCAGTGTATCAAATTCCCTAAAAAAGGGAACTGGCGAGCTTTCTCCGCCCAAACTAGGTTTGTTTTCCGCTCAAAATGAAAATCAGGAAAGGCCTCCCTGTGCCAGAATTGTGTTTTTTACAATTCGATAATGGAGGAAGGAATGACCGGACCGTTCAAGGCTGCAGCAGTGCAGGCTGCGCCAGTGTTCATGGACTTAGATGCCAGTGTGGACAAAGCGATCAAACTGATCGAGGAAGCAGCAAGTCAGGGTGTCAAACTAATAGCATTTCCAGAGACCTGGTTGCCGGGATACCCCTGGTATATCTGGCTTGATGCCGCTGCCATGAATATGCAGCATGTACCCAAATATTCTGCAGAATCAATTGTGGAAGGCAGTGAGCAGGACAAACGCCTGGCACAGGCTGCCAATGACAACAATATGCATGTGATTATGGGTTTGTCGTGGAACATCAACGGCACGCTTTACATGGGGCAGTGGCACTACGGTCCTGATGGTGAAGTGATTTCCAGACGACGTAAACTCAAGCCAACTCATGTGGAACGCACCGTCTATGCTGAAGGTGATGGCAGTGACATGGTTGTGCATGAGACCGAACTTGGACGTGTTGGTGCGCTATGCTGCTGGGAACATCTCCAGCCGCTGAACAAATATGCGATGTTCTCTCAAAACGAACAGATACATATTGCCTCCTGGCCCAGTTTTTCTCTTTACGAGGGTGGTGCTTATGCGCTTGGCTCTGAGGTCAATACCTCTGCAAGTCAGATTTACGCGGTCGAAGGCCAGTGTTTTGTTCTTGCGGCTTGCGCTACTGTATCTGACGAAATGGTCGAATTTCTGTGCGACTCTCCGGTTAAGCAGCAGCTGTTGAAAAAGGGTGGTGGATATGCCAGGATTTTTGGACCTGACGGTGCTCCTCTGGGCAATATTATCCCACCAGATGAAGAAGGGCTGGTGATTGCGGATATTGATCTCAATATGATTGCGATTGGCAAGGCAGCAGCTGATCCTTGCGGTCACTATTCACGTCCTGATGTGTTCCGTTTGATGTTCAATAACAAGCCAAGCCCTCGTGTGATGGCGTTTGACAATGAGGAAGCACGGTCAATTTCGGCTGATGCGCCTGAAATTGAAGAACCAGCGGAATGAGTCTGAAGCCGGGAGTGAGAGCTCCCGGTTTTCATTTATTAACTTGACCACCTAGAAATAAATTCGGTTAGCCGGATCAGGGCCATTTTACCGCTGGTGGCATGGAAGAGAGTATGGAATCTACATTTCCGCCTGTTTTCAAACCAAAAATGGTACCGCGGTCATAAAGAAGATTGAATTCCACGTAGCGGCCACGGCGAATTAGTTGTTCATCGCGCTGCTCATCGGTCCAGGTCTTGTTGAAGTTCTTTTCCACCAATGCGGGATACACCACGTTAAAGGCGCGGCCCACATCCTGAGTAAAAGCGAAGTCCGCATCCCAACCACCAG
>CAWUJF010000636.1:0-2251 GCA_963922405.1 uncultured Hyphomicrobiales bacterium
ATCACTGACTATGAAATCTGGAAAAATAACCCGGAAAAAGTGTTCGGACTGACCAAGGAATTTACTGAGAAAAATCCAAACACCACACTAGCCCTCACCAAGGCGCTTATCCGCGCAGCAAAATGGCTGGACGAAAACGATAACGCAAACCGTCCGGAAGCAGTGGAAATCCTTGCACGCTCTGAATATGTGGGCGCGGACTACGATGTGATCGCCAACTCCATGACCGGTACCTTTGAGTATGAAAAGGGTGACAAACGGTCAGTTCCTGATTTCAACGTGTTCTATCGTTACTACGCGACCTATCCGTTTTATTCAGACGCTGTCTGGTATCTCACACAGATGCGCCGCTGGGGCCAGATCACCGATCAAAAGCCTGATGAGTGGTATGATGAAGTGGCCAAGTCAGTTTACAGACCTGACATTTATCTCAAGGCAGCAAAAATGCTGTTGGAGGAAGGTCACGTGGCAGAGGCTGACTTCCCATGGGACAGCGATGGATACAAGGATCCTACCCCGCCAGAAGATATCATTGACGGCATTGGCTACGATGGCCGCAAACCAAACGCTTACATCGATTCACTGAAAATCGGTCTCAAGACGGGTCAAACCGTCAGCGGAAACGAGATCGTAGGCGGATAATTTTTCCAAAATCAAGACAACGGAGCCGCTGGTTGGCGGCTTCAACAACCAAAATATCAAGAGTTAACGGGACAAAAACATGGCTGAATCTAGTACAATAGCTGAGGATATCTCTAAAAGCGCTAAGCGCGAAAAGCTATTTTCGGGGATCAACAAAGCTAGCGGATGGTTGGACGCGCTGGGATTTTCCTGGCTTGTGCCCATCCTGAAACTGGCGGCCGGGGATAGTCCAAAAGAGCAACTGAGTGAGTTGAAGAAGGTTCTGGTTATCCCACTGGTAGGGATCCTGGCCTTCCTCCTCGCCTGGGCTGTGTTAGCTCCGAAAGTTCAAACCTCTCTGGGTGCTGTGCCAGGACCGGTTCAGGTTTGGGAGCAGGTTGGCAATCTGTGGGATGACCATGTGCGGGAACGCGAAAAAGCGGATGCTTTTTATGAACGTCAGGATAAACGTAACGCCAAACTGATCGAGGCAGGCAAAGCCGACAAGGTCAAGCACAGGGAATACACCGGCAAGCCCACTTATATTGATCAGATCATTACCTCACTGTTCACAGTGGGTCTGGGCTTCCTGATTGCGACGATTATTGCAGTACCGCTTGGTATCGCGTCGGGCCTATCGCGCTCCTTTAATGGCGCAATCAACCCGCTGATACAGATATTCAAACCGGTTTCACCACTTGCATGGTTGCCAATCGTTACCATGATCGTATCCCCAACCTACGCCAATCCGTGGGAATGGATGCCAAAATCCCTGTTGATTTCAGCGATCACCGTAACGCTTTGCTCCATGTGGCCCACACTGATCAACACCGCACTGGGTGTGTCGTCCGTTGACAAAGATCTGATGAACGTCGGTCGTGTGCTTCAGCTGCCCACCTGGAAAACAATTACGAAACTTGTTCTGCCATCATCTCTACCGCTTATCTTTACAGGTCTGAGACTGTCACTGGGTGTTGGCTGGATGGTGCTTATTGCAGCAGAAATGCTTGCTCAGAACCCTGGTCTCGGAAAATTTGTATGGGATGAATTCCAGAACGGTTCTTCACAGTCACTCGCCAAAATTATGGTGGCGGTCCTGACCATTGGTATCATCGGCTTCCTGCTCGATCGCCTGATGTATGCGCTGCAACGTGCCTTTACCTTCTCGGCCAACCGATAAGGAGGGAGATTGATGAGTTATCTGGAGATTTCCGGCCTGTCGAAACACTATGGCTCGGGCGAAGACAAGAATGAGGTTCTTGATGATATCAACCTCAAGATTGAAGAAGGTGAGTTTATTGCAATTGTCGGGTTTTCCGGTTCAGGGAAGACCACGCTGATTTCAGCCCTCGCCGGTCTCATCAAACCGGACGCCGGTGGCGTGATCTACAAAAGCAAGGAGATCGATGGACCCGGACCAGAACGCGGTATCGTGTTCCAGTCCTACTCCCTGATGCCATGGCTTTCCGTGATGGGTAACGTGATGCTGGCGATCGATGCTGTCTTCAAAAAGAAGTCGAGAAGCGAACGCCTCGAAATTGCTGAAAAATACATCGAAATGGTGGGGCTTTCCCATGCAAAGGATCGCAAGCCTGCCGAGCTTTCCGGTGGCATGCGCCAGCGTGTGGCA
>CAWUJF010000637.1:0-2245 GCA_963922405.1 uncultured Hyphomicrobiales bacterium
TGAAGCTCGCCCAGGGTGGCAAGGCCATGTTCGAGGGCAAAGAAGACCCGAAATTCAATGAAATCAGAGCACTCTTTCCCATACCATCCCTGACCATGCATTTTGTCATGTCAAAGGATAGCGGCGTCAATGATTTCGCTGGAATGGAAGGGAAAACCATTCTGTTGGGTAAAGGTTCATTCGGTGCCCGCGAATGTGAAAAATACCTCAAGCTCTTCGGATTGGAAGGCAAGGTCACGCTGGCGGAAGTGGAACTATCAAACGCTGTTCCTGCCTTGAAAAACGGGCAGATCGACGGATTTGTTACAGCGGGCTCCTGGCCAGCACCCAATGTGATTGAGGCTGCTGCTTCAACAGGTGTGCAAGTAATTTCGCTTTCTGATGATCAGATCAAGCAATCCAAGCGGGCAAAACTAGTGATCCCTGCTGGAACCTATGCCGGACAGGATGCTGATATTACAACCACATCACTTCCGGTTGCCGCCTTCACCACCACTGCCATGGGCGAAGATGCTGCTTACCAACTCACCAAAACCTTCTGGGAAAACAAAAGCAAAATGGGAGAGGCAGCTAAATGGTGGAACGGTGTGGACAAGGGTCTCATGGCCAACATTACCGGCAAGATCCATCCAGGTGCCATAAAATATTACAAGGAAGCAGGTTTCGAACTAACCGAAGCCCAGCAATAAGTACCGACACGGCTCAGGTGAAACTTTGAACAATTCCAACCCAGCGCCGGGGTCAGCATTACGTTTAATAATGCTGGCTGCGGCGATTATTCTCGTCGTTTATCACCTGAGCCTGATCTTCTCCGGCCTGGTTCCTAATCTGGTGAGCAGGCCGATTCACTTGGCCTTGGCACTGCCGTGGATTTTCTTTTTCAGCGGCAAAAGCGGGCTTGAACGATCAACGGGTTATGTGATCGGTTTTGCCGGTATTTTCGCTTCGCTTTGGGTCGCGTGGTCACATGATGCGCTTTCTGATCAATACGGCTTTCTGGAAGGCGACCTACAAATCGTAGTAGCTTTCACATTGCTCGCTGTGGTTCTAGAGGCGGCAAGACGGGCAATCGGTTGGCCCCTCCCCCTCGTTGCGCTTGTGATGCTGGTCTATGGGTTTTTCGGACAGCATATTCCTGGAGAATTTGGACATTCCGGCACACCCTTGAAGAGCTTTCTCGGCACTTTGACCATTGCGGAAGGTGGTATTTGGGGGAGCCTTACGGGTGTTTCAGTCAATGTGGTTGCAATCTTTGTGATTTTCGGCGCGGTGCTCAATGCCGGTGAAGCCGGTCAGGGTTTCATGAATTTCGCGACCCTTGCAGCTGGCCGCCTTAAAGGTGGCGCTGCAAAGGTGTCCGTCCTATCTTCTGCCCTGTTCGGCTCTATCTCCGGATCTGCTTCTGCCAATGTGGCATCAACCGGTGCAATCACTCTGCCCACAATGGTCAAGCTTGGTTATCCTAAAAAACTGGCTGCTGCTGTGGAAGCAGTTGCCTCCTCCGGCGGACAGATCATGCCGCCATTGATGGGTGCAGGTGCCTTCGTGATGGTTGAACTCACGGGTGTGCCCTATTCTCAGATCATGGCTGCAGCGCTCTTGCCTGCCATTTTGTATTTCTTTGCAGTTTGGATCGGGATCAATGCCTATGCCACGCAGCATGATCTCAAGGGCATAGCCGCAGATGAACGCCCGGACCGGAAGCGGGTTTTCATAACATCTGCGTTTTTCATGGTTCCGTTCTGCATCCTGCTCATTGGCATGTTTGTCATCGGCTACACACCACAATACTCAGCTTGTCTCGCTATTTTAGCGAGCTTTGTGATGTTGTGTTTCAACGCGGAAGGAACTTTCGATCTCAAAATGATCCTTGGGCGGTTTGAAAATGCCTTTCTTAACGCCGCCCGTCAGGTTTCCATGATCGCCGCAATAATCGTTTGCGCCTCAATCATCATCGGCGTTCTGTCAATTACTGGGTTGGGTGTGAAAATCACGTCACTCATACTTTCTGTTTCGGGTGGTCTGTTGTGGCCATCCCTCTTACTGACAGCGCTTGCGTGTCTGATCTTGGGAATGGAAGTTCCCACCACTGCAGCCTACGTTATCTGCGTATCTGTGGCCGGCCCGGCGTTAATTCAATTGGGGTTGGACCCTTTGCAAGCGCATCTGTTTGTCTTCTGGTTTGCGTTGCTTTCAACTATTACACCGCCCGTTTGTGGTGCTGTTTTTATCGCAGCTGCCATGG
>CAWUJF010000638.1:0-2230 GCA_963922405.1 uncultured Hyphomicrobiales bacterium
TGTGAAGTGCGTTGCAGTAGGGAAGCAGCTCCATCACATTTGCTGCAATAGTCACTGGAGTGTCATCACTGAACGAACAATACTCATCTTTCGACGTTAGGACTTCCAGTTCCACAATCAATTCACGAATTCTTGGTGCTATATTTTTTGCATGTTCCGTGGGAATTATTCCCCGTCCGCTCTTCACAAAAAGCGGATCATCAAAAGCCTCCCGCAGCCGGTCCAGCGAGTAACTTATTGAAGATTGGTTCAAATCCAGCTGTTCAGCAGCCTGGTTTACGGAGCCTGTGTCGTAAACCATCAGAAACAATCGGAGCAGTTTGCCATTCAGATTTAAATAATCAAATTTTTCCATGAAAAATTATTAATCCATCGATTGATTTGAATGTACACATTTGCGTGAATAGGTTCAAGAAGAGTCGGTTTACTATTTTAGGGCTAGATAAAATGGGCAACAATCTCGCGGTTAATCACGCGTATGATAGTGATGAAATATCTGAAATATCAGCAATAAGTACTCTACTGATCGATGCTGATTCACCCACAAGCGCATTTGTGAGGTTCGCAGAGTTTCTCGAGTTCAGAGGCTTTCGTCTCCTTTTGATCGCCAGTTGTGACTCAGATCAATTATCTGAACCCAGAAATCTTTACACAAATATTTCTGAATCCCTGGAAACCATGTGCGAACAGGCAAACAGCGGACGTGGATGTCCGATTGTTCAAAAGGCTATGCTTAATCGGACGCCGTATGAAGCACTCGGTGCTGACTATTCAATGTGCAAAGAGTTTTCGAGTAAACGATATTTAGGTGAGTTAAATAGGCTGGGGCACCAGGAAATCGCAGTTGTTCCAATTCGGATCAACAAGATTTTCTACATAACGGTTATCGGGCTGAATGACCGTTTGTTCAGGGGGAGTACAAGAGATCGGCTGCTTTCAATTTCGGGACAATTTGCAACGGGATTGTATGTGAAGTTTCCAGAAATTGGAAAAAGTGGCTTTGCCAAAACGCGGGTCAGCTCCGAAGGATATACGGCTAGCGACTTTTCAACCCGGGAACGGGAAGCGATTTTCCTGTCCGCTTCCGGCATGAGTAACCTGGAAATCGGGAAGATTTTTGATCTTTCTGAATTGGGTGTCGAACGTTATCTCACAGTTGCATGCTCTAAACTGGGCGCCAGGAACAAAACCCAGGCAGTGGCAAAAGCCGTAAAGCTTGGATTGTTTGATATTGATGATATCTACTAAGGCATTGATCAGCTGGTTTTTGCACCAGCCAGCATGTCCTTGATGGCTTTGCCGCAACTCTCCGGGTCTGCCGCCTTATCACCCAGATCCATTGATCCGGCTTCGGTGATTTCCAGCACAGAAATAACCCCATCCATCGCTTTCACCAGTTTGCCGCCGAGATTACATTCCGGCGAGACAAGCCAGGTGACGGTACCTGCCACACTTTCGGGCGTCAGTTTGCCAGGCTCTACCTCTGATGCATAAATTCTTGTATTGGCAACCGGCGCGATCAAATTGACTCGAATATTCTCATGCCCGGTGCCATTAGCCAATGTCATGGCAAAGCCGAACTGGGCACCTTTGCTTTGTGCGTAAAGCGTCAAATCTTTGGATCCTGGGTAAGGCGAAAGCGCCCAGGATGATGTGGTCAGCACAATGCGTCCGTAATTCTGTTTCCGCATCTGTTTCAGGGCAGCTTGGGTTACCCAGAAGGCAGCCTCGTGATTGACAGAGGATGATGTGCGAAACGTATCTTCATCCACATCCACCGTATCCTCCCAGAGGACAATGCCTGCATTGTTGATCAGCCCATCAATCCGCCCATACCTATTGATTACGGCCTGCACCACCTGTTCGCATTCTGACCTGCTATTCAACAAGCCGGAAACGGCAAAAGTGCGCTCTTCACCAACAGACTTTGCCACATCCCTGATAAGCTGCGGATTTGGATTTGCACCATCCTGATCAACGCCGCCATCATGCATCGCGACTGTTGCACCATGTGTATGCAAGGATTGCGCATAGGCAAGTCCCAGACCCCGTGCCGCGCCTGTGATCAGAATTACTCTATCTTCAAGATTGATTGTCATGGCGCATCAATAGCACCTAACATTCCGGGTGTCTGCCTTGATCAGAAATGTGCTTGCCGGAAACAGTACGCTTCCGGCAAGTCAACACATATGCTCGAGTTATGTTCAGACTACCTTATTGGAACCAACCA
>CAWUJF010000639.1:0-2220 GCA_963922405.1 uncultured Hyphomicrobiales bacterium
GAGAACAATCGCCTCAACACCCAGAAACTGCGAACCCTGTTCCAGCGTAATGGTGAAATTCCGCTCCAATGACGAAGCATCATAAAGAATTGTCTCCTGCGGCAACCAATGCAGAACACTTTCAGCTTCCAGATGGATGTTTGTGCGCACATGTGCAGTGCCGGTATTTGACCGATAGGCTTTTTCGCAAGCTTGCGTAGTGGCCACAACATTGGCACCTTCACCAAGCCTCAAATTCCAGTCCAATTGATCGCCGCCGGTTAAACCCCCGGCAGTGTTGATCAGAACTGCTTCCTGGAAGTGATCATAGTTTTTGGGAAAGCGTATCTTTGCACTTCCCTGCTGATAAAGGCTATCGAGCCGCGTCTTTCCACCATCCCGCTTGAATGAAACAGCAGCCGCTGCACAAACGCGCTGATGCGCCGGCTTTGTTATCGGCGTTTCAAAATCAGACTGAGAGGTGCTTGCGTACATTTTTCTTGTCCAGATCACTGGCCGGACCCTGATGAACTACCCGACCACGGTCCATTATATAGACCTCGTTGGCAAGCTTGCGACAAAAGTCCAGATATTGTTCCACAAGAACTATCGTCAAACCCGTCTTATCGCGCAGATATTCAATGGCTCGGCCGATATCCTTGATGACAGAAGGCTGAATGCCCTCGGTCGGTTCATCAAGAACAAGCACCTTGGGTTTTGTGACAAGGGCTCTTCCGATCGCAAGTTGCTGTTGCTGACCACCAGAGAGGTCTCCACCCCTACGATTTAGCATGTCCTTCAATACCGGGAAGAGTTCAAACACTTCTTCCGGGATATGCCGAGCACCACGCGAGAGAAGGCTGAAGCCGGTCTGCAGATTTTCTTCGACCGTCAGCATGGGAAAAACATCCCTTCCCTGCGGCACATAGGCAATGCCATTGGCCGCGCGATGATGCGCCGGTGTTTTACCAAGGCCGCTGCCTTCAATAAAAATATCCCCGCCGGAAATTGGATGATGCCCGGTAATCGCTTTCAGGAGTGATGTCTTCCCCACACCGTTTCTACCCATAACACATGTGATCGAGGCTTCCTTTGCTTCGAACGATATATCAAACAGGATTTGAGCAGCACCGTAATGCAGATCCACATGTGAAACGTTCAACATGCCCGGCCCTCTCTATCGTCCCAGATACACATCGATCACTTCCTGATTATTGGTCACGTAATCAAGGCTACCTTCCGCAAGCACAGCCCCCTCGTGCAGCACGGTCACACGGCATTCCAACTCACGCACAAATTCCATGTCATGCTCAACCACAATCACCGCATGGGATTGCGCCATCCGCTTCAAAAGTTGAACCGTCTTTTTCCGCTCATCCGTGGTCATCCCCGCAGCAGGTTCGTCAACCATCAGCAGATGCGGTTCCTGAGCGAGCAACATGCCAATTTCAAGCCATTGCTTTTGACCGTGTGATAACTGTCCCGCCTGACGGCCAATCTCACTGATCAGGCCAATTTCCTCGGCTATTTCTCGTACCTTTTGTTGGTCCTCAGCATCATAATTATAAAACAATACCTGAAACGGCCCGCGATCATTCTTAAGCGCCATCATCAGATTGTCTTCGACACTTTGATCTTCAAAAACCGTTGGCCTTTGAAACTTCCGCCCCACACCTAATCGGGCAATTTCTGATTCTGACTTTCTCAACAGTGATACGTTCTTCTCACCCCAAAGCACTTCACCCGCATCAGGCCGGGTTTTACCGGTAACAATATCCATGAAGGTTGTTTTACCGGCACCGTTCGGACCGATGATTGCACGAAGCTCGTTTTCTCCGATCACAAAGCTCAGATTGTTGATCGCCTTAAACCCGTCGAATGAAACGGAAATGCTGCTTACTTCCAGAAGACTATCCACCGGATTTCTCCTTACGCGTGAACAAGTCAAACAACCCGCCCAGACCACGAGGAGCATAAAGCGTTGCGGCAACAAAACTGATGCCCAGGAGGATCAGCCACCAGTCCACCCACTGAATAGTATAGAAACCAAGCGGAATGTCCGGCATCTGACCACCGGTGAACCAGGAGGAAAGCAGCGAAACAAACGCTGCACCGATCACAGCACCATAGAGCCTTCCGCGTCCACCAACAGCTACCCAGACTGCAAGGTAAATGGATGCAATGGGTGCAATTTCTGCCGGATTGATGATTCCCGCCTGAGGGTAGTAGATCGCGCCCGCA
>CAWUJF010000640.1:0-2209 GCA_963922405.1 uncultured Hyphomicrobiales bacterium
AATTCTGGATTGAAAGATTAACGGAATATGATGTTCCACATGCACCGGTACTAACCAGACGAGAGATGATAAGGCATCCTCAAATTGTGGCTAATGAGCTGGTTACAGAGCATGATCATCCTCTGGCGGGTAGACTGAGGCAAACACGCCCTCCCACTCAATTTGACGGGACTCCCACGGAATATCGAATGGGTGGGCCGGCTTTGGGTGAACATACAATCGAAGTGTTGTCAGAGGTTGGATATAGTGACGCAGACCTTGCCACGATGGTTGAAACTGGTGCTATTGTGGCGCAAAAAGTTTAAGGTGAAATCAACTAATCAGGGGAAGATAAATGGCTGGTCAGGCTTACAGCGAAAAGGAAATGATTGGCAAGCTTGTGGGCTTTCCGACGGTTTCGTGTGACAGCAATTTAGCTCTCATAGAATTTGTCAAAGAATATCTGTCGGATTGGGGTGTCGAAAGCAATCTTGTTTACAATGATGAGGGTAACAAGGCCAATTTGTATGCAACGGTCGGACCAAATGTGGAAGGTGGGATCGTACTTTCCGGCCATACAGACGTGGTGCCGGTTGAGGGCCAGGCCTGGGATACCGATCCTTTTGAAATGATTGAGAAAAGTGGCAAGCTGTTCGGTCGCGGAACAGCCGATATGAAATCCTTCTCCGCCATAGGCCTGTCTTTGGTTCCGCAAATGTTGCAATCCGATTTGAAGAGGCCCATTCACTTCGCGCTTTCCTATGATGAGGAGGTGGCCTGTCTTGGTGCTCCAGACATGATTGCGGAAATGAACAAGAACTGTCCGCCAGCCCATGCTGTGATTGTGGGTGAGCCGACCGAGATGAAAACAGTTACTTCACACAAGGCGATAGCTGATGTGGAGACTTTTGTTAAGGGCTTCGAAGTTCACTCTAGCCTTGTTCATACCGGCGTATCCGCTGTCATGGTTGCCGCTCGTCTTGTGACTTGGTGGGAAGATCGCATGTTGAAGAAAATCGAGGAAGCGGATGAAAATTCCCTGTTTGATCCACCGTTTACCACATTTCACTGTGGCATGATCAATGGCGGAACTGCCCATAATATTACAGCCAAAGACTGCTATTTTATTACTGACATTCGCGCCATGCCTGATGAAACCACGCATGAGCATCTGGAAGCCTATTATGAGCATCTGGAGAAAAATGTGATCCCTGCGATGAAGAAGGTGAATGCTGACGCAGACATCACAACATCCATAATGGCAGATGTTCCAGGTTTGCGACCAGAAGATAATGGCAATGCCGAAAGTTTTGTCCGATCTATCACTGGTGACAATGGGTCGCATGTGGTTTCATATGGGACTGAAGGCGGGCAGTTTCAGGATGGTGGCTTTTCCACCGTTGTTTGTGGCCCCGGCTCTATAGAGCAAGCCCATCAACCAAATGAGTTTATAGAGCTTTCTCAGGTTGCCGCAGGTAGAGAGTTCCTTCAACGGGTTATTGCTAAGTGTGCCGAATAAAATAAAAATCCATTTTCCGCTGGATTTGATAGACAATTCTCGTTTAGTGTTCATGTATGCCGGTATTCACAAAAACCGGATTGGGTAACGACCCTAACTTTAATTGCATTTTGACAAAACTTCTGGGAGGAAAATATGTCATTCACAAAGAAGCTCGCTGGAGCAGCAATCCTTACCGGTCTGATGGCAACATCGGCTCTAGCTGAGAATACCTTCAAATATGCGTTCCAGGGCTCCTTGAAGTCCCTTGACCCGTATTCCCTCAATGAAACATTCACACTTGGTACCTTGGGTAATGTTTATGAAGGTCTGACGCGTCGTGGACCAGATTTGAAAATCGAGCCAGCTTTGGCTGAAAGCTGGGAAATTATCGAACCAACCCGTTGGCGTTTCAACCTTCGTAAGGGTGTGAAATTCCACAACGGTAATGATTTCACCGCAGATGACGTGATCTTCTCAGCTGAACGCGTTAAGTCCGAAGGCTCGGACTTGAAAACACGTTTTCCTGATGGCACTAAATTTGAGAAGGTGGATGATCACACAGTTGATGTGATCCTGACTGCGCCAAACCCGATCCTGCATGCTGAATGGGCAACCTGGCACATGATCGACAAGGAGTGGGCGGAAGCTAATGATTCCGTGAAAGTTACTTCGGCATCTGATCAGAACGCGAGTACCATTTCCCTGCAGGCAAATGGAACCGGCGCCTTC
>CAWUJF010000641.1:0-2195 GCA_963922405.1 uncultured Hyphomicrobiales bacterium
TCCTTGCATGCGCGCAGGATACGGAGGGCAATTTCTCCACGGTTTGCAATCAATACTTTGTTGAACATTGATAATTCTCTACTCGATCAACAGTAACTGTTCACCAAATTCCACTGGTTGGCCATCTTCCACCAGTATCGCCTTGACCACTCCGGATTTTGGAGCCGGGATCTGGTTCATTGTTTTCATGGCTTCAACGATAATGACTGTGTCGCCTTCTTTGACACTGTCACCAATTTTCACAAATGGATCCGCGCCGGGAGCGGGTGCAAGATAGGCTGTGCCTACCATCGGTGAGGGAACGTTTCCTGCCGGGCTGTCGGAAGCTTCTGATGCTGTCGGTGCAGGGGCTGCAGCCGGTGCGGGTACCGCGTGCGTTGGTGCTGCTGCGGTTACCGGTGCATGAACCTGAACCGGGGTTGCAACCGATGAGTTGCGGGAAATACGAATTCTAGTTTCGCCTTGTTCAACTTCAATTTCTGAAAGGTCAGTATCTGTCAGAAGATTTGCCAAGTCGCGAATGAGATCCTTGTCAATCGCCTGTTTCTTGCTTGTCATTATTTGCCGGGCCCTTATGAGACACACTTACGATGGTGATGTGTTAGTTCTAAACAAACTGTAGCAGAATTAACACAGAAATTTGCTTTTCCGCTCTTAAACAACGTGGAAAATGAGGGATTTGGCTGCTTATACACAGAGTTTAATAGTGTGCAAAGTCAATTTGAAGGTCGGCGGTCAAAAGTTGAATTCGTCAATTTCCTTCATTCTGCGCTATCTTTGAATTCAATGTATCCTGCAGTTCATCATAACCAACGGCACCAAAAACCACCTCATCTTCGATTACATATGATGGGGTCCCGGTAATCCCAAGACTGTCTGCAATCTGATAGGTGCCGCGGATCGTTTCAATGATCTCTGGATTTTCCATTTCTGTTTGAATTTTTGAAATGTCCGCACCCATTTCCTCGGCGAGTTGGAGTGCTATTTGTGCATCCTTCTGGCCTTCAAGAGAAAGCAGTCGCTCGTGAAAATCGGCATATTTTTCCGGGTAAATCTTTGTCAGTGCCATGCTCACCTGCGTAGCTTCTACAGACCCTTCGCCAAGAACCGGAAATTCCTTGAGAATAAAGCGGACATTGTCATTTGTAGAAAGTATACGGTGCATATCGTCAATCGCCCGAGCACAGAACGGGCAGTTGTAGTCGAAAAACTCCACAACCGTAATCTCGGCATCCGGATTGCCAAGCACTACCTGGTAGGGGCCTGAGTACAACTCATCGCGACGTTCTGCCAAGGTCTGTTTTTGCCTTTCAGCAAGCCTTTGTTGCTGTTTAGCTTCGAAAGCCTGCTGAACCTCAATGAGAATTTCAGGATTTTCTATTAAGTAGTCGCGGACAATTTTCTCAATATCTGATTTTGAGAAACTCTTTTCGTCTTGAGCTGTAACGGTTTGCATAGACAAACCCAGTGCTACTATTAATCCCAACCCCAGACGGGTTAGGTTTACAATGAAAGATGAGACTGACAATTTTTTACACTTTTCTTCTGGTCACTACTGTTTGCCCGAATCTAACCTCTCGACAAAGGAGCATATCCAATAATATCTTGCAAGCGTAGCCACTGTGGCGACCCTTTCTTGAGACCAGGCATTGCTCTTTTAGCAAATTGCTTTGCCTCTTTCAGGTTGCCTTGCAGAAACTTCTCTTCCGCAGTTGCCGCAATTGCCAGTACTCTATCACCTTTTGCTGCATAGGCACGTGCCAGATAACCATAACCGCGGGAAGAATATTTGTCTCTGCTCAAACCAAGTTTGAGGGTTTTGATGGCTTCGTCCAGATTGGCCTTGTTGTTGGTCTGGATCAATGCGTGGCCCAGTTGAATTTTTAGCAAGCCACTATTCTTGTCGAGAGCTGTTGCCTTGCGAAAGGATTTTGCCGCTTCAACCGGTTTACCCCATCTCAGAAGCATTTCGCCCCTCATCTCATGGAAATAGGGATTGTTCGGCTGCTTGCTAACGAGCTGATCCATCAATTTGACTCCCTTTCTGGGTACACCAGAAAGGAAATGCGAGATTGCGATGCCGTAGGTGCCCGCTGGGCCATTGAGTTTCTTACCCAGCACGTTTCTTACAAGGCTGGCACCTCCCGCATAGGCAGCGATTTTAGCTCTGGCTAAATCATGCCTGAGTTGAAGGT
>CAWUJF010000642.1:0-2182 GCA_963922405.1 uncultured Hyphomicrobiales bacterium
GTGCTGCTGCATTGAATTCACCAAGCGCTTTTGCCGTTGTGTCCGACAATTTGACCTCCACGAAAGCGATGTGTTCGAGGCCCAGTTTGACCGGGTCGATCAATGCGCGATAACCGAGAATGTATCCGGACTTTTCCAGCTTTTTCAGCCGGCTGTGGCATGGGGTTTTGGAAAGTCCGATTTCATCCGCCAGATTGGTCACAGAAATGCGGGCGTCACGACTCAGTGCCTCCAATATCTTGATATCGAAGGCGTCTAATTCTTCTACTTCCAAGGATTTAAAGTCCATTTCACTACTTTCACTATGTAATACGGAGAATTTCACTTTAACGGGCTGAAAATACGGAGAATAATCTAATCTGTCTATGGCAAAATCACAGCAACAAGGAGCGTGACATGAATTATTCTGCTGTGTTGCCACCGCTTGAGCCGGAAGGTGAAGTTCTCAAAAGACTGCTTGATTCAACTCAGATAGGACCTGAAACGCGTAAACGCATTCAGGCGAGGGCGATTGATCTGGTTCAGCGTATCCGAAATGACAGTTCACCTGGCATGATGGAGCTTTTCCTGGGTGAGTACGGGCTTTCAAGCGATGAGGGCATTGCGTTGATGTGTCTGGCAGAAGCGTTGCTGCGCGTACCGGATGGTGAAACCATGGACGCGCTCATTGAAGATAAAATCGCGCCCAGTGCCTGGGGGCAGCATTTGGGTAAATCGAATTCGTCGCTGGTGAATGCATCCACTTGGGCGCTCTTCGTAACCGGTAAAGTGCTGCAGGAAGATGAGGGTAATTCCATTGCAAGCATTTTGCATTCGGCCATCAAGCGCCTGGGAGAACCAGTAATCCGGCAGGCTGTTTCGAGAGCCATGAAAGAGATGGGGCGGCAATTCGTGCTGGGCGAAACCATTGAATCCGCCATGGAACGGGCAGGGGATATGGAAGAGATGGGTTTCACTTACTCCTATGACATGCTCGGGGAAGCGGCGCGCACTGAAAAAGATGCCCACCGGTATCATCTGGCCTATAGCGAAGCGATCAGCGAGATCGCTAAAGCGGCCAAAAGCGATGACATCCGGGAAAACCCCGGGATATCCATCAAATTGTCAGCGCTACATCCCCGCTATGAAACGCTTCAGAAACAGTCTGTCATGGACGAACTTGTGCCCCGCGCAAGGTCTTTGGCCGTCTTGGCCAAGAGTGCGGGGATCGGATTGAACATTGATGCAGAAGAGGCAGGGCGACTTGATCTATCTCTGCAGGTGATTGAAACGATCCTGCAGGATCCGGTCTTTGCAGGATGGGATGGGTTTGGGGTTGTGGTACAGGCCTATGGTTTGCGGGCAAGTGAGGTTCTGGATTGGCTTTACAGTCTTGCGGAACGTCTTGACCGGAAGATCATGGTTCGGCTGGTCAAGGGCGCATATTGGGACACGGAGATCAAGCTTTCGCAAGTGGAGGGCCATGATCATTTCCCGGTATTCACCCGTAAAGCATCTACCGATGTGAGTTATATGTGCTGTGCAGAAAAGCTATTGGCAATGACGCATAGAATTTACCCGCAGTTTGCCACACACAATGCACATACGGTGGCCGCCATTTTGGAGATGGCAGAAGACCGCTCCGCATTTGAATTTCAGCGACTTCACGGGATGGGGGAGGCCTTGCACAATACGGTGCTGAGACGGCAGGGAACCCGATGCCGGATCTATGCTCCTGTGGGGGCGCATAAGGACTTGCTTGCCTATCTGGTGAGGCGATTGCTCGAAAACGGTGCCAACTCATCCTTCGTCAATCAGATTGTGGATGAAGAGGTGCCACCCGAAGTTGTTGCTGGAGACCCCTTTGAAGAGGTGGAGCAAATTCAGGGTGAAATGGAAAATCCGCTTATCCGCCAACCGAAAGATTTGTTCGCACCGCAGCGTGAGAACTCACAAGGGTGGGATTTAACCGATGCCAAAACCCTGGATGCACTGGAAGCAGACATTCGCAAGTTTGACGGGCATAAATGGGAAGCAAAAAAGCTTGGCGGAGAAGAGGTCGTTGTCCGATCACCGGCAAACAGCGAAGTTGTGGGTACATTATATTTTGCCAGTGAAGATGCCGTGAGAGATGCAGCGAGAAATATCGGGAGTTGGGATGATACAACACCTGCTGATAGAGCTGAGATATTGAGAGCGGTGG
>CAWUJF010000643.1:0-2172 GCA_963922405.1 uncultured Hyphomicrobiales bacterium
GGCATATTTCGATAGCTTTTCATCAGATTTCGCCATCACTTCCGAGATTTTCTCTTCACTTAAATGAATATCAAAAAGCGGTAACCATCCACGCAATTCCACTTCCACCATGGTCCGTGTGCTGGGGAACTGTGCCTGCTCCTGCTTCGTTTCAAAGGCCACATCATCAAATCCGGCCCGCGCAAACAAATCCACAAGCGCGTTAGGATCACCAAGACAGAACGGAATGCTCACCGCATTTGCAGCTTCCGGTGATACGTGCTCTTCGAGGATGGAAACTACATCCTTGTAGGCAGGGTTCTGATCGATGGAATGCCACACCGCTAAAGCGAGCTTGCCGCCTGGCTTACAAACACGAAGCATCTCACTGGCTGCTTTTGCCCTGTCTGCAAAGAACATCATGCCAAATTGCGAAACCACACAGCCAAAAGAACCATCCTCAAAAGGCAGGGCCTCTGCACTGCCCAATACCCATTCGATATTTGCCTCTACTTCTTGCGCGGCGGCAATCATACCGGGTGCTGCATCCAAACCCACAACACGGCCTGAGCTGCCAGTCCGTTCAAAAGCCGCACGGGTGAGCACGCCTGTCCCACAGGCCACATCCAGCACATGCGAGCCCTCACCCACTTCGCAAGCCTCAACCACATGGCGCGCCCAAGGTGCAAACAAAGCAGGCACAAAAAGTGTTTCATAACCACGACCGGCTTTCAGCTCTTCATCAGTTGCACTGCTGACCATGAGACATTCCTCCTGCGCAATTGTCGCTGACCCACAGCATAACACAACCGCGCCTACATCTTGAAAATTCAGACGGGCAATTGAAACAAGCCATGCTGCTGAAACTATGGCCTGGCTTCATTTGCATCTTCAGCTTCAGCGCGAAGTCTCGTGACTTCCTTGATAACAATTTCCCAATCCTCCTTTAGAACACGCTTCAAGGGGTGAAAGCGCCAAGGCAGACGCCATCTTGGCTTGTATCTCTGCAGCACGGCTCTTTTCACCGTTTCCTCTGGCCACCCGGTCCACTCCCCGGCAGTCTGTATCAAGTTCCAACCAAACCCCGCCCAGACTTCATTGAAAAGGATTACTTCAAGTTCTTCTGCTTGATAGGGAGACCGGGCGCAGACTGCAGCGATATGCTCAAAGTCTGACCGTTCGAGCTCAACATCACGGTAAAGCTCGCTAAAGGCCTCCCATACAGGCAATCTGTTCTCGATATCTTCTTTGAACGGTTTCATGGCTAATATTAATTTTTCAGCTGAGAATAGCACATCGCCGTGTCATTTCTCGGGCAGTACAAATCTGCCAAAGCTCAAACCAAAAGTACAATATTCTTGATTAATTCGCTCATTGGACTAATTTTATGACCAGCAGGGTCCCACACCCCTGTTACCCGGTGACTATACCCACACATACGTCACCATCCGCCACTGCGATATTTTCGCAGTGGCGTTTTTTTAGCAATCTTCACACAAGCTGACTGCCAAATAGATGCAATTGTTAGTTTTGCAGTTAGCGGTTCCCCTAAATCATACCTGTAACTGCAAATGGGACTGATTTCACGCCCTGAAAAGAAGTTGGTTCAACACCAGCCACCACCTGTTACCTCACTGTTTCGGGTGGTGGCATTTGGTGCTCTTTGCTGAAGTAACTCAACGACTTACACCTGATCTGACGGTACTGTTGTTTTCGCTGTCATTATGCGGGAACTAAGACAGCGACGGGTGTGTACTGAATTGTTGTTACCGGCAAACAAATGAACAATGTTTGATCGGTAATAGTGAAAATTTCGGCAGGAGCGCTATGTCATATAAATTACCGAAAAACACCTGTGAAACAGTTCAATGCTCAAATGCATTCGAAAGTTTAGTACTGTTATTTCAGCCTTATCGCTGATGACTATTTCTGCGCAAGCGGAAAAACGCGACCCCCTGCTTTTCTATGACGAGAATGGCCTCAAAATACGTGGCCATTTACAATTTGGCCTCAATGCGGTCGCTGAGGACAATTTGTTTTGGGATCTTGCTGCAACTACAGCGCCAGGCAGTGGTTTTGATCCGGATACGGAGTGGCTGGAAAGTTATGTAAAACCCGGTCTGAGTTTTGAGTATCAACTTGAGTCCGGGTCAGTCTTCTATGGCAAACTTTCAGCGGTGTCTTCCTACACAA
>CAWUJF010000644.1:0-2166 GCA_963922405.1 uncultured Hyphomicrobiales bacterium
CTGCGAGTAAGAAGTATAATCGATTGCCGCACCAATTATGATGAATACCGGTACAGTCATCACAGCAAAAGTGGGCAGAATACTGCCTGATGTATTCTTTAGAAACTTCTTTATCGTCTTCAACATTTTCAACCCCCCGGGGCTCTACAGGTTTGCTCGTTTCCAGACACCATGCCTGTAACGGGGGGAATATTTGAAAATGTCAGAGCTCTAACCGAGCCCAGGTTTTGAGCCTATCTCAAAACCGTTTTCTATCTTCCGCCCGTCATGATCTGTGTGGCCAGCCGCCTTACACAGTTCAACGCATTAGTCTTGCGACATTAATGTCTAAGTTTTTAAATTAGCTAAAAGAATTAGGAACAATTTTAGCTATTGATTGTCTTCTCCAGCAGATGGATGTTTCCTTGTATTTCTTCCAAATGAGGATCCAGGCTTTGCGCACGGTTCAATAGACGACGTGCATTTGCATAGTCACCGCGAAGCAAGTTGGAATATCCCATATTGTTCAGAACTCTCGCGTTGTTTGGCTTCAAATCAACAACCTGTTCGTAAGCCACATCTGCTGAATTAAACTGACCCAACTGGTCCAGAGAAGCAGCAAGTCCGAGCCAGGCACTGGCATTGTCCGAGCGAATTTCTACTGCCTTACGGAAGTTTTTCTCGGCCAGTCCGAAATTCTTTTTGACGAAGTGCTCTCTGCCCAGCGTCATGAACTCACGTGACTGGTCACCTTTAAGAGATACTGCGTAGGCTTTCCTGCGATCTCCACCATCGCGTCCATCGGCATGTGTAACTGCAAAGTTAGTTGTTGTTGCAAAGCTTGCTGATGGATTGCCACCAGTGCCTGTTGCAGAACAACCCGCAAGAATTCCAGTAGTAAGGGTGATGGCTAATATGGCCTTGATGTTGATCGCCATGATCGACTCCCCAGATGTCGTTTTATTATTATTATCAGAGGGATGATACCGGAAATCTGTTAATACAAAGCTCAGGAAATTGGTTAAATTATTCCTTTGGATTCAGGATCTGGTAACCATGAAAATTTCTGAAGCGCGCGAAACAACTTTGAACTCAATTGGATCGATGAAAAACTGTGATTAGCTGCCGGTTGAGATTTTTACAACGGTGGGCAGAATTGCGATACCAATAACAATCGGAAGGATAAATGCAGTCACCGGTACGGACATTTTGGCGGGAAGCGCATAGGCTTTTTCCTCTGCAAGCATCATCCGCTTATGTCTCATTTCTTCCGAATACACACGCAGGGCATCTGAAACGCTGGTACCCAACTCTTTTGCCTGTTGAACCATAGTGGCAAAGCCCTTTACTTCGTCCAGCCTCAAGCGTTCACCAAATGCCTGTAGAGCCTGATCGATGGGACGGCCTGCTCTGATTTCCAGTGCGGCCATGTTCAATTGTATGCTCAGGTTTGGATAGGTGTGGGAGATTTCAGTGGAAATACGCTCGATTGAAGCTTCCATAGTGAGGCCGGCTTCAGCCGATACGACCATCAGGTCGAGGATGTCCGGGAACCCCTGGCGGTTTGCCAATTCCATCTCCGCAACTTTTCTGTTCAGGTAAATGTTTGGCAGAAAGTAACCCAGAGCAGATGCGCCAATAATCACACATAGCTTGTAGGCTGTGGACTGGTCACTGTAATAGGTGAGGGCAAGCAGCACACCAAGAACTGCAAATACCAGAGCAGCAACAAATCTGGACGCAATAAAATAACCGACGGCGCCAGGTTGCATGTAACCGGCCTGCATTAAAGTCAGGCGAATTTTCTTGATTTTGTCCGGATCAGAACCAGAGTAAAAATCATTGGCCTTCTTGGCCATTTTATTTGAGATTTTTTTATGGTTCTTTGATTTCTGTTTTGGCTCGATTTCCGCTGTTATCGGTCTCTCTACGATTTCTTCGCGAGTGAGTCGTTTTTTGATTTCGGTGCGGGATTTGTTTTCATTGAAAAACTGGTTGGTGAAATAAGCGATTGCAAACAACACCAAACCGCCAACGCTACAAATCAGGAGCAGGGGATCAACTGTTTCGAATATTGCTTCCATATCACTTCCACCAATTAAAACTTGAAAGAGATCATTTTAAAGATCATCAGGTTACCGACTGTGAGCCAGAAACCCAAACCAGCAAACATGTAATAGGTCAGGT
>CAWUJF010000645.1:0-2150 GCA_963922405.1 uncultured Hyphomicrobiales bacterium
AAAAGTAAGGGTTGATCAAAATTCGTACTTTCTTCAATCGTTTCTTTAATTTACGATCATATTATTGATAATTTGACAATAGGAAACACATTCTGGTGACGGCAAACCATGGAAAAAAAACACCCGCCGCATACCATTACTTACGGACAATTTGCACCTGAAAACATTGAACGATATCAGAGTCTGATCAAACGATTGGTTTCTGCTCTGGCAAACAGGCCGGTTACGAATCAGAAACTGGAGTCTCCAGGATTTGATCTTTATTTTTCTGCTTTTCAGGTCTGGATGAAAAATTGCGCGGAAAATCCTGAGAAAGCATTTGAGCAGCAAGTTTCATTCTGGCGGGATACAGCATCAAACTATTTTGGTGCACAGCAAACTGCTTACGAAGCTACATTGAAAGGTTTTTCAGACGAGCAGAAAACAAATTTGCGTCCAAAGGATCGCCGTTTTAGCAGCCCCTACTGGGAGAAGAATCCCTGGCTGAAATTTCTCCGTGATCAATACCTAACAACAGCACAGGCTGCAGCTGAAATAGTCGCATCCCTTGAAAACCTGGATGAAAAGGACCGGAAAAGGCTGGAATTTTTCAGCAGGCAAATTGTCGATATGTTTGCGCCTACAAACTTTTTTGCCTCTAATCCTGAAGCCATCAAGAAGGCTTATGAAACGGGCGGCAGCTCCTTATTGGATGGGTTTGAGAACTTTGTTCGGGATATTGAGGCAAATAAAGGTCGGCACGCGGTAACCCTTGCAGATCCAGATGCATTTGAAGTTGGTATCAACCTGGCGACAACAAAGGGGAAGGTGGTTTTTCGAAACCGGATGTTTGAACTGATCCAGTATTCGCCAACCACAAAAATGGTTTACGAAAGGCCATTGGTGATCATTCCTCCCTGGATAAACAAATTCTATATCCTTGATCTGAAAGAGCAGAATTCATTCATCAGATATGCCGTGGACGCGGGCTTTACCGTGTTTGTGGTTTCCTGGATCAATCCTGATTCAAGTTACCGGGATACAGGTTTTGATGACTACGTCCATGAAGGTGCTGTTAAAGCTGTCGATATGGTTTGCACCATGACAGACCAGGATCAGGTCAATGCGATCGGCTATTGTATTGGTGGAACACTTCTGGCAACAACGCTTGCTTCCATGGCAAAGGGCAATCGGCGAATGGTTGCCAGCGCCACATTTTTTACCACATTGCTGGATTTCGAAGAGCCGGGAGAGATTACTGCCTTCTTCGGTGGTGAAATGCTTGAGGGTCTGAAAGAGGAGATTGATCGCGAGGGTTATCTTGATGCCTATTTTATGGCTCGAGCGTTCTCTTATCTCCGGGCTAATGATTTGGTTTATGGGCCGGGCGTTAAGTCATACTTGCTCGGCGAAAAACCACCTGCATTTGATCTGCTTTATTGGAATGGTGACTCGACCAATCTTCCAGCCAGAATGGCGCACGAATACCTGGAGCGGCTTTACCATCAAAATCAATTGGTGAAGGGTACTTTTTCAGTGTCAGGCAAGACCGTTAGCCTGGAAGATATTGAGGTGCCCGTTACAGCGGTTGCCACTCGCACTGATCACATTGCTCCATGGATATCATCATTTTCCGGAATTTCGAAAATGTCCGGAGACAATCAATACATCCTTTCTGATAGTGGTCACATTGCGGGTATCGTAAACCCACCAGCAGCGAAGAAATATTGCTACTGGCTTAATGATGCGGAGTTTAACCCGGCTGAACCCATGCAGTGGTTTAATGGTGCTGAACAACATGCAGGCTCGTGGTGGCCTGTTTGGGCCGATTGGCTTGCAAACTATTCGGGGGAAAAAATCAAGGCTCGAAAACCGGGAACCAAAGAGCACCCGCCTCTGACTGATGCTCCAGGAAACTATGTGAAAGCGAAAGCCTGACTACACCTGTAGGAACGGTCTAAAATTTTAGTCCCGCTTCGGGCGAAAGCGGCTCCAGGCGTTCAAGCTTTCAGATGGAATGAATTGTTTTGTCGACCGCGCGGGAACATATCTGCGGGTGTTAATCAGTATTCTCGTACAAAAGCTGGTAAGATATGGTGGGCGCGGAGGGACTTGAACCCCCGACCAGACCGTTATGAGCGGTCGGCTCTAACCAACTGAGCTACACGCCC
>CAWUJF010000646.1:0-2125 GCA_963922405.1 uncultured Hyphomicrobiales bacterium
TTTTTCTTCTTCTTTGGTGACCGAACCAGTGACCGTATAGTCGATGCCGGGACCGTCATTGGAGAACACGTCGTTCACAATGATCGAAGAAGGGAATATCCCCGGTGACACGTTCCGGACGGGAACCACATCTTCCTGTGTGGAGGCTGCGAAACTGGAAACACCGGTTCCAAGCAGAGTGAAAAACAGGATGCAGGTGCTTAGGCGTTTTGAGTGTACGGTCCGGGCCATCTTATTGCACCACCAGTTCTGCCTGTAGTGCACCGGCTGATTTGATGCCCTGAAGAATTGCAATAATGCTGGTTGGTTTGGCGCCCATCATGTTGAGACCATTCACCAATTGTTGGAGATCAGGACCTTCAACGATACCCAGGGAACCTTCTCCTTCGCTCACACGAATTTCTGTTGTGGGAACTACAGTGGTTACCCCTTCAGAAAAGGGCAGTGGCTGAGAGACCTGCGGAAGCTCAGTGACGCTGACCGTCAATCCACCATGGGTGATCGCGACCTGTGAGACTTTCACTTTTGACCCGATAATGACCGTGCCTGTGCGCTCATCAACCACAATACGGGCAGGGGTGTCCGGTTCAATTGTGAGCTTTCCAAAAGAAGCATAAAAGCGTGTGGTAGAAACTTGCTTTGGCACCTTGATAACGATGCTCTGATGATCCACTTCCTCGGCAAGTTTCTTGCGGTATTTCTTAAGCGTGTACTCATTGATCCGGTCAACGATAGCGATTGCTGTATCAAAGTCCGGGTTAGAAAGTTGCAGGACAAGCAGTTCTTCGTCGTTGAGATTGCCGGGTGCTGGTGTTTCCACGATCGCACCGCTTGGAATGCGAGCAGATGTGGGTGTGCTTGTGTCCACTTCTGCTGCATCACCATCTGCGGAAAATCCTGAGACGACCAGACCACCTTGAGCTGAGGCATAGATTTTTCCATCACCTGCGTAAAGTGGTGTGAACACCAGGGTGCCACCACGCAAGGATGTGGCGTCTCCAATGGATGATACATTGACGTCGATCTTGGTGCCCTTGTTAGCAAAGGATGGGAGCTTTGCTGTTACCAATACGGCAGCCACGTTCCGGGTACGAAACTCATCGCTGCTACGACCAATACCGAGCTGATCCAGCATGGATTTAATTGAGGCTTCTGTGAAAGGTGAGTTACGCAGACTGTCGCCTGTTGCATTCAAGCCCACAACAAGGCCATAGCCTAGCAATTGGTTATCCCTTACGCCCTGAAGCTCCACCACATCCTTGATGCGGACTTCTGCGTTTGCGGCTGTAAATGGGCTGATGGCCAGGAGTAGGGATAGAAAGAGTGAAAAAACTGCTCTGTGAATCATTGCCTCGCACCAACTATGATCGATCCATCTTCCTGTGCTGTTCCATAAACGATGACACCGGTCTGCAGATTTCTTGCCCGGACCATTTCACCTGCTTTGGCAGAATTGAGAGGAGAGGCCTCTGCAGTGATTGTTAGTGCTCCGGAACGAAACCGCATCAACGCACGTTGATTGACTTTCACCACATCGGGTTCGGTCACATAATTTGTCGGGATAGGCCGGCTGGGGACGAGCGTTGTCTTGGCAACTTTTCCAACCAGCTGTGATCGATCCACGAACACGCTTGCGCGGTTGAGATATCGCAGCGGAACAGTGCGGTCTCTCAAGAGACTGCTGCTGATCGTTTGGCCGGCATATATAATATGCTTGGGCACGGGAATATTGGTTGTGTCGGATGCAAGCGCTGACGGCAAGCCCATTATACAGGCAACGACCGTACCGGCCAGAAACTTGGATATGCGTCGAACACGATGGTCAAGTGCTATCATTAGCGGATACCCTGACTGACGACACTGGACATCTCATCAGCTGCCTGAATCACTTTCGAATTCATTTCATAGGCACGCTGGGCTTGGATCATTCCGGTAATTTCCTTGATCGCATCAACGTTTGATGCTTCCAGATATCCCTGTTGGATTGTGCCGAAATTTGGGTCACCCGCCACACCCTGGATCGGGCTACCGGATGCGTCTGTTGCAGCAAAAAGGTTGTCACCCAGTGGCTCAAGGCCAGCCTGGTTGGCAAAAGTGCTGAGGGTCAATTGGCCGAGCTCGGTTG
>CAWUJF010000647.1:0-2117 GCA_963922405.1 uncultured Hyphomicrobiales bacterium
TCCAGGGTGTCGGCATGATTGAGACATTCGCCTTGAACGGCTCTGATTTATCCGCAGGCGTTTCGTAAGCATAGTCGAAATAGTTGATGAACTCTTCAACCCGGACCGAATCTTTTTGAGGCAGCACATTGTTATTCAGTGATGACCGCATGAAAGCATAGGACGCCGTATCCACATCCACTGAGAACGTGGAAACAGGATCTTCCGTTGTCACCTTGACCGGATTGGTCTTGATCTCCTCGAACTTGTCGCGGCCCTGATCCTGATAATGCGGCTGAACCACATCGCCGGGCGCGGGTAAAATCCGTGGCGAGGCATTAAAGTGTAAACCTTGCGAAACCTGCGATTCAGTCCGCGTTCTCTTGCTCAATACACCCGGAACAGCGGGCGCCACTTGGGTAACAACGTCCAAGCCCTGTCTTGCCTCTTTTAATACTTTCGCCTTTTCACTCGGCGTGGGTTGCGGTGCTTCACTTTCCAGAACTTGGTCTATCAGTGCACTGTCATCGCTCAATGACTGTGAGCGTCCCGCAACATTGCTGTCCACTTCTTCCTGAACACTTTCAGGCTTTTGCGCAGGATCAGTATTAATGATCGTTACGTTCGGTTGGGGCTGTAGCAGTTCACTGATGTTCGGCCCGACCACGAGCATCGCCAAAACCGCAACGCTTGCGCTTCCTGCCAGACCATATGTAAATTTGTTATTCAAACTGTTCATCAAATTTCTCCAATCAAAAAAGGTTCCTTTGGTGTTCCCTTGTTTGATTGGACGTGCGTCAGCTTCATTTCCTTGGTGAGCCGTTGAATTTTTTTCTGCTTCAAACTGTTTCATGGCGAGCGCGATCGTATCCGCCTTGGCTTGCGAACCGGCAGAGACCGCTTTGTCCTGCGCGCGGAATGCCTCTTCCAATGCTTTTAGTTCGTCACTCATGATGTTTCCTTTGCTATTTCCCGCAAAGCCTTCTTCAATTCGCTCATCCGCCACGAAATCGTGGATTCCTTCACGCCGAGAATCTCTCCAGCCTCAGCATGGTTCATCCCCTCACCCACTACCAGCACGGCAGTTTCTCTAAGATCGATACTTACTCTCGAAAGCATGTCATGCAGCCAGTCGATCTGCCGTTCCGTTTCTGCTTCCTCACCTTGGCGCAGTGTTTCCAGTTCGGAATAATCCTTCATGACCCGCGCCCCTGTTGCTTCCCTGCGTTTCAAATCCCGAACGCGATTGAGAACAACCTGATAAAGCCAGGTCTTGAAATTTGCGTCCTTGCGCCAGGACTTCAGTTTTGAATTCAAAGACAGGCAGACATCCTGGGTCACATCTTCAGCGGTTTCGCGATGCCTGACAAAACGCATGGCAATGCGAAAAATGGCATCATAGTGCCGTTCAAGCAGAGCCTGAAAGGCACCGCTATCGCCATTGACTGCCAGTTCAGCCAGTTCACTATCTGTCACATTTCCGTCCAAAGCATGCTTCTCTTTTAAACGTTTCAATTCGTTAGACGTATGAGAACGGCCAATCCTTGGCAAAAAAATAAAAAAACCGACCAGAGGCCGGTTTTAGAAAATAATTGTGGTATATTTACTACTGATAACCTTTGGTTTTCAGCGTTTTCTTATGCTTGTTGTAGTTTGATCGACCACCCGGGCCTATGCGCGTGCGTTTACCCTTGTTTCCGGACGCATCATACTGCGTTTGGTAACACCCGCTGTTATTACAAGACAATTTCACTTTCGACCCATTACTATGCTTGAATGTGCCACTGCCTGCATAGCCAGCCGAGACTGATGTAATTATGATTGCTGAAGCAGCAATACCAATCTTCAATAATTTCATGAAGTATCCTCCATATCTCCAACTTGATAATTTTACCACATTTCGTGAATCAATCCATATGTTTTGTGTGAAATAAACCCGCTCAAAAGCTGCAAAACAGACCAAAAGACGTTAAATAGAACAAATGTCGAACCCGTTTGATTCCATACCCGACGATTTTGTTCCCGCTCAATCAGCTGATTCCGGTGCCGGTGGCGGCCCATCAGGCATTGCTGCACAGGCAATGGCGGCAAAGCGTGCAGCTCAAACACCAGCTTATTTTGATGGTCTCAATCCGGAG
>CAWUJF010000648.1:0-2117 GCA_963922405.1 uncultured Hyphomicrobiales bacterium
AACACGCACTCTGTATCGGCGCAACCAACCGGTTGAAGGGAGTTCAAGAACCCGTGCCAGCCCACCATCGTTGGTCATCAACAACAGACCTTCTGTATTAATGTCCAGCCTGCCTACCGTAATAAGTCGAGGTAAATCATCCGGCAGGTCCTCAAAAACGGTTTTTCGACCATCCGGATCGCTGTTTGTTGTAACCGTTCCGCCTGGCTTGTGGAACAACCAAAGTCTGGTCCTTTCGGCCTGACCGATCAACTTGCCATCAACTTCGACCTTGTCCCGAGGCGTTACAGTAAACGCAGGTGTTGAGAGCAATTTGCCATTGACCTTCACGCGCCCTTCCAAAATCCAGCTTTCTGCTTCACGCCTGGAGCATAGGCCAGCCCTTGCCATGCGCTTTGCAATCCGCTCGGGCTTTACATCGCTTACATCCTCGACAACGCGGGAAGGTTTTAACTTCGTGGCGTTTTTTGAACCACCGCGCCGCACAGATTTTTTAGGCTGCTTGTTTTCTTTATGGAAAGACCTGTTATTCATGGTGAGTGCTTAACGGTTTTTACGACAAAAATGAACCGATTTATGGAGTGAAGCGCGATTATGCTTGCAGATAGTAGCTTTATGGCAGAGGCATATGAACAAGCCCGCCTGGCTGGAGAACGCGGGGAAGTGCCTGTAGGTGCTGTTCTGGTCAAGAACAATGCCGTCATCTCTTCTAACGGCAATCGTACCTTGGAGCATAAAGACCCTACGGCCCATGCTGAAATTCTGGTCATCAGAAGTGCATGTGAAGCGCTCGGGTCTGAAAGGCTCCCCGGATGCGATTTGTATGTGACGCTCGAACCCTGCACAATGTGTGCTGCAACCATTTCATTTACTAGGATACGCCGCCTTTATTTTGGAGCTTTTGATGCAAAATCAGGAGCTGTGGAGAGCGGCGTTCATTTCTATTCCAGCCCAACATGCCACCATGCGCCTGAAGTATATTCAGGCATCATGGAAACCGAGTGCAGTAAACTTCTGACAGAGTTCTTCCAACAAAGACGCACTTAACGTCCAAACAAACGCTCAATGTCTTTCAAATCCAGTTCGATATAGGTGGGTCGGCCATGATTGCACTGCCCGGAATTGGGTGTGGTTTCCATTTGGCGCAGTAGTGAGTTCATTTCCTCGGGCTTCAAAATCCGACCAGAACGCACTGAACTATGACAGGCTACCGTTGCTGCCACATGATGTAGCTTTTCCTGCAACCCTTCTGCAGAATCCCATTCGCTGATCTCGTCTGCAAGATCGGTCAGCAATTTTTTGGCATCTACCTCCCCCAACAACGCTGGTGTTGCTCTAACTGCAATTGCGCCCGGTCCAAATGCCTCAATCTCAAGGCCCAGTTTTTCAAAATCATCTGCAAATGAAACGAGCCGGTTCACATCTTCTTCGGGCATGTCAATTATCTCAGGGACCAGAAGAAGCTGACTTGCGACACCTTTCTCCATTCCTGCTTTGAGTGCCTCATAAACAATTCTCTCATGCGCTGCGTGTTGATCAACGATGATCAATCCTGTTTCAGTCTGTGAAACGATATAGTTTTTGTGGAGCTGGGCACGGGCGGCACCTAATGGGAATTGTTCACTTGGGCCTGGTTCCTGCACATTTTCAGGCGCCACGTAACCGCTGGGTGCATCCGGTACTACGAACTCTGCCTGCTCTTCAGCCAATCCAATATATGGAGTTGTTGTTTCAGGCGTTGTCTCAACCAGAGGCCTTGCCCAGTCTGTAGCGGCTTTAGCTTCGGCGCTATATCGGTTACGGGGCTGGTCAAAGGAGTTTTGAAACCCGGATGGAAAGGAAGGCGAAGGCTGGGACCTGAAAGCCTGCATCATTTCCTGAGATCCCTGGTAGCTTGAAAGGGGTCCTTCTTCAGAAATTGCCTGTCTAAGTGCACCTACGATCAATCCGCGAACAAGGCCCGGATCACGGAAACGCACATCTGCCTTTGCCGGATGCACATTCACATCCACAAGTACGGGATCCAGATCAATAAACAGAGCCAAAACCGGATGTTTTCCCTTGGGCAAGAAATCCTGATAGGCGCCACGAAGAGCCCCGAACAGAGTTTTGTCTTT
>CAWUJF010000649.1:0-2110 GCA_963922405.1 uncultured Hyphomicrobiales bacterium
CCAAATCTGACCTTTGCACCACCGATACCTGCACCGACATAAGGGGTGAAACCATTATAAGTGCCAAGATCGATGTAGGCATTCGCCAATAGGATTGCAGCATACTCAAGCTCTGAATTGTCAGTGAAGGTACAGGTGTTAGCAGGAAAGCCGTTACATGGAACGCCTGCACCTGGGGCCGATACACCGGTAAAATCAGAAGATGCTAGATATTTTAGTGTGGCATCAACACGGAAGTAATCCGTAACCTGATAACCAATACCACCTTGAATTGTCCAGGTTTCATCATACTCGGCTTGAGAGAATACGCCTGACCGGTTTACGCCCTGAAAGAAATCCACGCGTTTGGCATCAAGTTTGGCATAGCCTATATCACCACGAATATACCATCCACCTGCACCGTAGTGTGGTACGACCTCAGGTGGGAGTTCTGGTTGTGGTTCGACCAATATGTCCGCTGCCTGGGACATAGCGGTTGATGCCATGAGTGCAGCAGCAACGAGAGACACTATTTTAAAGCTGCGCATTGTAACGTCCTTTCCGAATTTCACCGAATTGGTGTGTTGAAATAATTCTTCAGTCCGGATATTGCAGCAGAATGGTTAAAACGCTCTTAACCGTATTCATTAACGTTAAAAACAAAGGTTATCGAATAGTTACCACGTGATTTGAGCGTGTATTTCCCGGCTCCGAAACGCTCAGATTTCGGATCGAATCAAGATCCTGCGCCCAATAATGAGCGCAGTGGTCAGTTTCATCTGTTTTTCGGATTAAGCAGCTATTCTCTTGACGACGTCCGCGATTTCTTCAACCACACTCTTAACTAGAGCCTTATCATCACATTCCGCCATAATTCGGATCAGTGGCTCGGTGCCGGAAGGACGAATTACCAATCGTCCAGAATTCCCCAAACGGCTTTCCGCATCGCGGACGGCTTCCAGAACCATATCATTTTCCAGAGGTGATTCTCCAGAATAACGCACATTTGTCAGTAGCTGCGGCACAGGGTCAAACTTTCTGCAGACCTCACTTACCGGTTTGTTGGTTGCTTGCACAACTGTCAGAACCTGAAGTGCAGCCACAAGCCCGTCTCCGGTAGTCGCAAAATCAGACATGACCATATGCCCGGACTGTTCACCACCCAGATTATACCCGTGAGTACGCATATGCTCTACCACATATCTGTCGCCAACTTGGGTGCGTGCAAGCTGCAACCCCTGTTCGTTTAGAAAACGCTCCAAGCCGAGGTTAGACATGACCGTGGCGACAACTCCACCACCCACAAGTCTGTCAGAGTTGTTCCAGAACTCAGATACCACTGCCATGATCTGATCGCCATCTATAACCCTGCCGGTTTCATCGGCGATGATAACCCGATCTGCGTCACCATCCAGGGCAATGCCAATATCAGCTCGCGTCTCCTTTACCTTCCGGCAAAGCGCTCCGGTGCTGGTGGAACCACATTCAAGATTGATATTTGTACCATTAGGCTCCACACCAATCGGAATAACTTCGGCACCCAACTCCCATAATGCTTCCGGAGCCACCTTATAGGCCGCACCGTTAGCACAATCCATCACAATGCGAAGCCCTTCTAAAGACAAATTCCGAGGCAAGGTGCGTTTGGCAAACTCAATATATCGAGCGTCAACACCTTCGATACGTTTCGCCCTGCCTATGTCAGCATAACTTGCAAGTTTCTCACTTAAGTCCTCACCAAGCAAAGCCTCAATGCTGGACTCAATTTGATCGGAGAGCTTGAAACCGTCTGGCCCAAACAGCTTGATACCATTATCCTGGAAAGCATTGTGAGACGCAGAAATCATAACGCCTATATCTGCGCGCATGGAACGCGTAATCATGGCAACGCCGGGGGTTGGAATCGGCCCCAACAACATCACATCCATTCCTGCAGACGTAAAACCAGCAACCAAAGCGTTTTCTATCATATAGCCGGACAAGCGAGTATCTTTGCCAATAACCACACGATGTCTGTGGTCACCGCGCCTGAAAGCAATTCCTGCAGCCATACCCACACGCATCGCCACATCAGGTGTCATAGGGAAGCTGTTGGCAGTGCCTCTTATCCCATCGGTACCAAAGTATTTTC
>CAWUJF010000650.1:0-2110 GCA_963922405.1 uncultured Hyphomicrobiales bacterium
CGTTTATACCCCATTGATGGATGATGACCTACCCTCAATGAATGAAGTGGCTCCTGAATTAAGCTTCAAGGTAACGGGCCTTTCAAAGTCCGTTTCTGCCGGTCTCCGTGCCGGTTGGATCAGCTGTCCTCCCCGCTACGCCAGGAGGGTAATCAATGCCCACAAAATGATGACAGGAGGCAGTTCCTACCTGCTGAATGAGATCGCTTCCAGAATGGTGCTTGGTGGAGATGCTGAAAAGGTTCGGCAAAAAGTACAACAGGAAAACGAGGAGCGACTGCAGGTAGTCCATAGGCTCTTTAGTGAATTGGATTACGGCACCAGAAAATTTTGCCCGTTTGTATGGCTTAATCTGCCGGAACCGTGGCTTTCCAGTAATTTCAAAAACGCTGCTGCCTCCCAAGGTGTTGTTATTTCTGACGAAGACAACTTCAAGGCGACCCGCATGGATCAACCGGTTCACGGCATCAGAATCGGATTATCATCTCCTGCCAACAAAGCCGATCTGGAAAAGGCACTAAATCGCGTTTTATCTGTGCTCGATAGCGGTTTTGCCGGCTATGACATGCAGGAATAATTCATATCCGATTTTATGGGCCTGATTAGGCTTCCATTCCTGGGTAAAAACCCTTATTCACCTTCATAAATGGGGTCTGATGACCTATTTGTTAGATATCTCCTTGCACCAGCATGTCGGATTAACATGACCGTTCAAAACAATTACCCAATTACCCCGGAATTGATCGCTGATCACGGCATCACTCCGGACGAATATGACCGTATTCTCGAACTAACTGATCGCGAGCCCTCCTATACAGAACTTGGCATCTGGTCAGCCATGTGGAACGAGCATTGCTCTTACAAGTCATCCAAGAAATGGTTGAAGACACTGCCTACAGACGGCCCTCAGGTTATCCAGGGACCGGGTGAAAATGCTGGCGTTGTGGATATCGGCAATGGCGAAGCCGTTGTATTCAAAATGGAAAGCCACAATCACCCATCCTTTATTGAACCATATCAGGGCGCAGCAACCGGTGTGGGTGGAATTTTACGTGATGTATTCACGATGGGAGCTCGCCCCGTAGCAGCCATGAATGCGCTTCGGTTTGGTTCACCGGATCATCCCAAAACCCGGCATCTTGTTTCAGGCGTAGTGGCCGGCATTGGCGGCTACGGCAATTCATTTGGTGTTCCCACAGTGGGGGGCGAGGTTAACTTCCACGCGCGGTACAACGGCAACATTCTAGTCAATGCATTTGCTGCGGGCATCGCCAAGACTGATGGCATTTTCTATTCAGAAGCTAAAGGTGTTGGCCTGCCGATCGTTTATCTCGGCGCAAAAACCGGACGTGACGGCGTGGGTGGCGCTACCATGGCTTCTGCCGAATTCGGTGAAGACATCGAGGAGAAAAGACCAACCGTTCAGGTCGGTGACCCGTTCACTGAGAAATGCCTGCTCGAAGCCTGCCTTGAGCTGATGCAGACAGGTGCAGTGATTTCAATCCAGGATATGGGCGCAGCCGGACTTACCTGTTCGGCAGTAGAGATGGGTGCCAAAGGCGATCTGGGTGTTGAATTAAACCTCGATCTTGTGCCGGTTCGTGAAGAGAACATGACTGCCTATGAAATGATGCTTTCTGAAAGCCAGGAACGTATGTTGATGGTGCTTGAGCCTTCCAAGGAAGAAACGGCAAAGGCAATCTTCACCAAATGGGGCCTGGATTTCGCAATCGTCGGCAAAACCACCGATGACCTTCGTTTCAGAATTCTGCACCAGGGCGAAGAAGTTGCAAATCTCCCGATCAAGGAACTAGGTGATGAAGCGCCGGAATATGATCGCCCATATATAGAACCCGGCGTCCATTCCGGACTAACTCCGGATCAGGTTGAAGATGATGGAAATTACAATGAAGCGTTGAAGACATTGATCAGCTCTCCTGACCTTTGCTCACGTCGTTGGGTCTGGGAACAGTACGACACGCTGATTCAGTCAAACTCGCTTCAGATACCTGGTGGTGATGCCGGTGTAATCAGACTTCTGGATGATGATGGCAACGCCACAGGTCGTGCCCTCGCCTTCACAAGTGATGTGACACCAAGATATTGCGAG
>CAWUJF010000651.1:0-2085 GCA_963922405.1 uncultured Hyphomicrobiales bacterium
GTGATAATGTCGACAATATCCGGCTTCGTTTCAGCCAGCATTGTTTTTACATCATTGTAAGCCGCCAGCCCGGTTTTCCGGGCATTTTCGATGTCTCGAGCGACGCTCGCGACTGGCTCTGTCCCTTTTATCCGTGCCCAACTTCCATAATGAAACTGGCTGAAATAGCCCGCGCCAATGCAGCCGACCTTGAATGTACTCATAGTATGTCGGTGTCCAAACCTACTCTAGTTTATGGTCAATCCAGCAATACCCTTGGCAGCCAGAGGGCTATGTCAGGATATGCAATCACGAGTGATAATCCGATCAGCTGCAACAGCACGAACGGAATAATCCCAGCGTAAATTTCTCCAATCTTCACCGATTTTGGCGCTACCGCCTTGAGATAGAAAAGCGCAAACCCGAAGGGTGGTGTTAAGAAACTCGTTTGCAAATTCACAGCCAACAGGATTGCGAACCAGTAGACAACATCGATTTTCGCCACGTGATCACCGAAATCCAGCTGCGCTATGATTGGTGCAAAAACCGGCAACACAATGAGCGTGATCTCGATCCAGTCAAAGAAGAAACCTAACAGAAATACGATGAACAGAACCGTAAACAGGACTTGCCACGCACCAACATTACCTACCCAGCTTTGAACGATCTCGTCACCGCCAAGGAAACGGAAGACTGCGGAGAAAAGGGTTGCACCAAGGAAAATACCAAAAATCATCGCGTTGGTGAGCAAGGTTCTGTCAATCACATCCTTCAATGTTGAGAAGAACTCACTGAGGTTTTGTGTCAGACTTCCGATGGTTTCAGCAGCGTCTGCGTCTTGTCCTGCTTGTTTTAGAACAAAAGGTTTCACACCAAATGCAGGCAATATGACAATATTGATGAGACCAAGGAGAATTGCACCCATGGCGCCCACGCCTGCTGCTTCAGTTGGCGTAGCGAGGCCGCCAAGAATGGATCCAAGCACCATCGCAATCAAAACGATTGGCGGCAGGAAGCTGCGGATGATCATTAGCACAACACCGGTTGCAGTTTGCGGACCGATGTTTGCATCAAGCTTTGGTGCAAGCGACGGATTAATCCAGCAGCGAATGACAATGTAAGTGATGTACAAACCTGCAAGGATAAGACCCGGGAAAACCGCCGCGATAAAGAGGTTGCCTACTGATATCGACAGAAGGTCAGCCATGATGACAAGCATGATGGAAGGCGGTATCAAAATGCCAAGCGTACCAGATGCGGCAATTGTTCCGGTTGCAAGCTGGTGGTTGTAATTACGCTCGATCATGACAGGCAGTGCCAGAAGGCTCATCATGATCACTGACGCACCAATAATACCGGTGGTGGCCGCCAAAATCGTACCCATCAATGTCACGGCTAATGCCAAACCACCGGGAACCCTGCGTAACAATACCTGCAAACAGTTAAGCAGGTCGCGGGCGACCCCCGATCGCTCGAGCATCGTGCCCATAAAGATAAACATGGGTATGGCCGTCAAAATGAGGTTTTCCATGACGCCGCCGAATATTCGGCTTGGTAACAGTCTTAGGAATACCCATTGAAACTCGCCCATTGCCATTCCGATAAATGCAAAGGCAAGGCCAACGCCACCGAGAATGAAGGCAACCGGATAGCCGGTGAACAGCAAAAGCCCGAGGGCTATGAACATGAAGATTGGAAGATATTCGCCGATGAATTCCATTAGTGGCCTCCTTCCAATGCGCTTTTTTCCTGATCTTCATCCAGTTCACCACGAAGACCGGCGATGGATTTGATCAATTGTGAAATGCCTGCGAGGAGCAGCAGGATAAACAGCACTAACAGGCCCGCTTTCACAATCCAGAGATTGGAAAGGCCGGTTTGAGATTTTGATATCTCACCTGACAGGAAAGACTGTTGTACAAACGGCCAGCTCAAATAAAGACCGATTGCTGAATAGGGGATTAGAGCAATAGTTATGCCGATGGTTTCTATAAGGTGTTTGGTGCGCCCACTGAAACGTTCTCGGAGCAGATCAATGCGCACATGGGCGTTACGGGTATAAGCGTAACCAATGGCGAAGACGATCAAACCGGAATGTAACCAGTA
>CAWUJF010000652.1:0-2080 GCA_963922405.1 uncultured Hyphomicrobiales bacterium
AAATAGGGGCTGCCACTTTCCAGTAATGCGTTCTTTGCTGTCACATAAACATTGAAGTCCCATAAATTGAGGTTTTCGCGACTAAATGCCAACAACAGCAGCACAAGAAATGAAATGGTTATGGACACCCAGACCGTATATTTTGGTTCAAAACTGCGGTTTAGAAACTGTAGCACTGTATTGGATTTCAATTTTTCCCAACCCTGGCCGGATCACGGAATGACCAGATCTTGTTGAGCCCAAAAGTGATCGCAATCAGGATCACAGTGGTTATGACCTGTGCAACCAGATAGGGAAGCAGCAGGTAGCCGACGAAGATTTTCATTAGGGCAAAATTTGATACCACCGCGAGACCAGCAACGGTAAAAAACTTCGGCATGGTGGTTGAATGCGGCAAATCTGAATTGAAAGTATAATTCCGATTCAAAATATAGCTCACAAGGGCCCCAAGTGCGGCACCAGCCACAGAACCCGCCACTGCATCCACATCAAAACCCTCAACCAATGTGATAAGCAATGTGTAATGAGAAAGCGTAGCAATCACCCCTACCCCCAGGAACGAGATGATCTGTTTCATGTTTTCCATCTTAACTGGTCTTTTCCGCAAATGAGTTTTCAACCTCGGCAGGCATGCCGTTCACCTCATTAAATCCCAGTTTCTCTTTGATCAGGAATAAGGGACGCTGTTTTACTTCCGCCGACACCCTTCCCAGATACTCCCCGATTATCCCAAGCCCTATGAGTTGAATACCTGAGAAAAAACAGACCGCGACCATCAAAGATGCATAACCGGGAACATCCACACCGAATATTATGGTCTTGAAGATCGTATACAGACCGTATGCCAGCGACGGAATAGCAAGTGCTAGACCCAGATAGGTCCATATTTTCAGAGGAATTGAGCCAAATGATGTGATTGCGCTCACCCCAAACGTGAACAGTTTTACTAACCCGAACTTGGATGCGCCAGTTTCCCGGTGAACCACATCGAAAGGCACGGCAATTCGACTGAAACCGACCCAGGCATAAAGCCCTTTTGTAAACCGCTCCCTTTCGTTGAGCTGTTTCATGGCTTCCACCACTTTCCGATCCATTAGAAGAAAGTCCCCAAGCCCTTCCATCAGTTTTACGTCGCTCAGATGGGAAAACACTTTATAGAACGCCTTCGTAAGGCCGCTGCGGACAATTCCATCGGAATTGCGGCTTCGCCTTGCACCATAAACTATATCAATTCCACTTTGCCAATGTTTCACAAAGTCTATGATAAGTTCAGTAGGATGCTGCAGGTCTGCATCAATCTGAATGATTGCGTTGCCTTGAGCGTGTTGCATCCCCGCATTCAATGCTGCTTCTTTTCCGAAATTCCGGCTCAGCCGGATAAGTTTGACCTCTGGATACTCAACCCTGCATTCCCTTACTCTTGAAACCGTATTGTCCGTACTACCGTCATCAACAAAAATCACCTCGAAACTTTTATCTAACGTTTCCAGTGTTTTATAAAGACTTTTCAACAAGGGCAGAATATTGTTTTCTTCATTGTGAGCAGGAACAACAACTGACAGTGTAGGAGATGGAGTGACCATCAGCTTTGAAAATTCTGGGTCAGGAAGATAATTCATATTTTCTAGCCAATATTTTAGCAGATTTTGCATCTACGGTTCGGGGGCGGGTAATATGTTATCCGAACTTGAAGGAGAAAAAACAAGTTAGATTTCCAATTCGGTGTTCAAACTTTGATGATCACTATTACGGAAATCGGGGGGCAGCTTTGAAACGTTTCACATTATGCGCAGATGATTTTGGCCTGAATGGTGGCATTAACCAGGCAATCATGGATCTCGTGGGCAAAAAACGCATAAACGCTATCAGTTGTATGAGCGTATTCACCGACAATAAGAAATCAGCTTCTCAACTGGCGAAAGCCGTGCACAAAAATGGAAATGCCCAGATAGGCTTGCATCTCACACTGTCTGAGTACACACCACTTACCGAGATGCCTGATTTTGCCCCCAATGGGTTTCCATCAATAAAAACCATCCTGGTCAAAAGCCATTTGCGCAGGTTAAACAGGAAAGAACTT
>CAWUJF010000653.1:0-2063 GCA_963922405.1 uncultured Hyphomicrobiales bacterium
CTGACATGCTGATCGAAGCATTGGGTGGGGAACAACCTGATGTGGTGATGTCCGATATGGCGGCGCCAACCACGGGGCACAGAAAAACCGATCATTTACGAACTATGTATTTGGTAGAAGTTGCGTTGGATTTCGCACTGCAGGTTCTAAAGCCAGGTGGTCATTTTCTATCCAAAACATTTCAAGGTGGTACCGAAGCTTCTATTCTCAATCTGATGAAGCAGAATTTCAAATCTGTGCACCATATAAAACCACCAGCTTCCCGTGATGGTTCTGTCGAACTTTATTTACTAGCTATGAACTATAAAAGTTGAAGTTAATATAAGCTCCCCGTTTTTTGCGTATTTGGGCCAAAACTTGCAGAAAATGGCCCGTTTTTGCACTCAAATTTATTGATTTGAAAAGGGGATGTTTACCATTTGCCTCTAGTTTGATCCCTTAGGAATACATTAGGGGGTTAAGAATATGTCTGAAATCCAGGAAAATGAAGAAGCTGTCCAAGAGGACAACTACTTGCCGGATTTGGATAAATTTCGGATTGTAATTTGGCTGACTGTCCTCATTACAGGATCAATAATTACTGCTTCGATAGCCCCGCAAACTGAAACCCTGAACGAAAAATTGTTTCTTGCAGCAAATCTCTTAATCGTTGGCCTAAGCGTTTGTACAGCTTGTGTTCTGTTTTTCAGATTGAAAGGCAAACAGGACATTTTTGTTACCAATGACAATTCTAATAAAGATCAGAACGATGAGGAAAGCGGTGTGCAGAGAGAAACACGCGCTGAACTGGTTTCGTTGGCATACACTGATCGGTTGACGCGCTTGGGTAACCAGCAGCGTATGATTGAAAAATTCAAGACGTTGGTGAGCGACCGTAGAGAAGGGCAAAAGGGTTTTCTCGTTGGTGTTACCAATATGGACGGCATGAAGCCGATCAATGATCTTTATGGGTTTGAGGGCGGTGATGAAATCCTGAAGCAATGCGCTCAGAGACTGTCGGCGGCAATTGAAAAAGATGGTTTCGTATTTCGGATTCGGGGCGATGAATTTGGCTTCCTATTCCCTGAAATCAAAGACCAGGCAGGTGCAAAGCATATAGGCCGTATTCTGCAAGAGGTTCTACAAGCACCATTTGATCTTGACGGGCGTACAGTACGTTTGAGTGGTTCTTTTGGGTTTGCGCTCTTCCCAGAAGCAGGCCAGACCTATGAAGGTGTGATGAAAAACATCGAAAGCGCGCTTTACTATTCAAAGCGCGGTGGACGCGGGCGCATTACTATTTTCTCAAGAGAGATTGAAGAACTCATCCTTGAAAATGCACGTATGGAACAAGCGCTTCGTCGTGCAATTGCGAATAACGAAGTGCGCCCCTATTTTCAGCCGATTATCTCGCTACAAGATGGAAAGCTGCTTGGTTTTGAGGCTTTGGCACGCTGGATTGATGCGGATTTGGGATTTGTTTCTCCGGCAAAATTTGTACCTTTGGCTGAGGAGCGCGGTATCATCGCAGCACTGACCGACAAGCTGTTGTTACATGCTGCAAAGGTCGCTGCCGGATGGCCTGAGGGGATTTTCCTTTCATTCAACCTGTCCAGTGTTCAATTGGTTGACCCTAACACTGCACAGAGCATCATCAGCACCATTGAAAAAGCAGGATTACCGGCTCATAGACTGGAAATCGAGGTTACGGAAACGGCGATGATGACCGATCCGGAAACCGCTTCCATGATTATTGATGAACTCCATGATGCAGGTATCCGAATTTCAATGGATGACTTCGGAACTGGGCAATCCAGCCTCGGTCGCTTGCGTGAGCTCAAGCTCGATAAAGTGAAAATTGACCGTGCATTTATTATGGCAATTGGGGAAGACAAACCAGCTGAACATATTGTCAGAGCGATTCTGGAAATGTGCGCCGGTCTTGATTTGACAGTTGTCGCTGAAGGTATTGAAGAGATGAAGCAGGCAGAAAGCTTAAAGCGTTACGGCTGCCATGCGGGTCAAGGTTACCTGTTTGGCAAACCGCAGGATGAACATCGCACAATGGGCTACATTCGTGAGTT
>CAWUJF010000654.1:0-2038 GCA_963922405.1 uncultured Hyphomicrobiales bacterium
GACTACGTTTCATTTTTCTTTGGTTCATAAAAATTCTGTTCTGAAAAATCGAAGTGCAGAACAAGTATTATGCCAATGATCGGGCGAACTTAGATGCCCGCGTACCATTCATAGCCACGGTCTTCCCAATAACCTCCCTTGCCGCCACCAATTTTGGAAAAGTCGTCAATGAGCTCAATGCTACGAACATACTTTGCCATTTTGTAACCCAATTGCCGTTCCACCCGCATACGTAAAGGAGCACCGTTAGGAACAGGAAGTGGTGCATTGTTCATCCCATATGCCAAAATAGTTTGAGGATGCATTGCATCTACCAAGTCGATAGATTCATAATATTTCACACTGCCTGAGAGCGTTCTCTCAATGGTATCGAAGCAATTGATAAGTACATACTTGGCTTCTGGTTTAACACCTGCATAGTCAAGAATGACAGACAGCGGGACACCGGTCCAACTGGCGATACAGCTCCAGCCTTCAACACAGTCGTGGCGTGTAATTTGTGTTCGTGATGACATTGACCGAATATCAGCCAGTGACAAAGACAAGGGTTTGTTGATCAAACCGGTAACGGACAAACGATAGTTAGCAAACGTGTTACTGACATGTTCAAGGTAATCATTGTCCTGAGGATTAGTTACACCGTTTGGTCGCTGCGGTTGACGGATGTCTGATAGGCTAAATTCCTGAGCTAGTTTTGTACGATCTAGGAGGCCGCGTTGGGCTGCAAACGTTAGGCTGTTCGCTCTCTCCATAAACGCCCTCAAGACATTGTCTTGATTATTTAATCCGTCCAAAACATCGCAACCACTCAGCATTGTGGCACCAAAGCCAACAGAACCGATACGTAAGAAATTTCGCCTCGAGAATTGATTTTTACCGGACATCGGTTTCTCCTTCATCGATACGATACCATCCTGTAATAATGGATCGCATTTCGTTTATGGGGCCAGCAAGAACCACCATCAAAATATGGACTAAGAAAAATAACACCAGCAGACTAGCTGCAACGAAGTGCAGTGTGCGAGCAGTTTGGCGACCGCCTAGTATTTCGGCCAACCATGGAAAAGCAGCGTTCAAGCCAGGAGACATTGCAAACCCAGTTGCAATGATCAATGGAAAAAGACCAAACAGTACGAGGGCATATGTGAATTTTTGAAGCGGGCCATATGTTTTCGTATGATGAAATTTAAATCGCAAATGATCACGCAGGTCGGCTCCAAAGCTCTTAAGGTCCTCTTTCGTAGGAAGCAAATTTCTCCTTAGATGGCCGGTCACAAGACCACTGATTGCCCATAGAGTTATAGTGATCACAAATATCCATGCGAAGAAGAAATGAATCACTCTACCTGTGGCTAGGTCAGTATAACTTGGAATTGTTGCCCATGTAGGAAAGGCACGCGCTTCGCCCTCCGAGAACCCAAACAAGCCTGTGGTGTCAAACGAGACATCGAATATGGTGCTGATGCCACGTTCTTCATCAGACCCAATTGAAAGAACGGCATTATTGAACTCAAACCCGGATTGATCACCAATGTAAAGTATCGGATGTGCATTGAATATCTGCAAACCCGTCGTTAGCAGGAAAAACATTGAGACTGCCCAAGTCCAATGAGTGATACGAGTGACAAGAGTTTGCTTTCGTATAAGTGTCGAGTGACTGTCCGCGTGTTTCATAATAGATCTTCTAATTCTGATTTATTCGTACAAGCTATGACGAACCAGTCGCTCAATTCGTTTCATTTTTGCTAGTTAAAGTTTGTTTATTAAAAAGTTGGATACGCGCTGAAACGATTTTCGGATCTGCTCCGTTTTGCATTTTGTTCCCAGATTTTGGGGAACAAGATCATTACTCGAAAGGAAATTAATATGATCCGACAACTAAAATTTGCCTCTATTGTATCTGCTGCTCTGTTTGCTGCTTCAACGGCTAACGCGGCCAATCCTCAGGTTGGAGGTGCGCCAATGTTCTCAGATAAGAATATTATAGAGAATGCTGTAAACTCAGCTGATCACACAACTCTTGTTGCTGCTGTTAAGG
>CAWUJF010000655.1:0-2031 GCA_963922405.1 uncultured Hyphomicrobiales bacterium
ACTGTTACAGGAAGCCACTTCCGGAAACAGACGGGTTATCGGCAATCATTTCGCACTTCCATCGATTGGCCGCGTGAAGGAGCATGGCGACGCATTCCTTTGGGAAGAAGAATAGCGGCTGGCTGAGACTGGGAATTGATTTTATAGATGAAATAGAGGTGTATGCGTGGGATTAAGTATCACTGTGGGTGTGCTAGCTGATTTACTGGAGAATGATGAAGAGGGAGCAAGTTGGGTTGCTGGTCACTTCACAGAAATCAATGAACTGTTGAAAGCAAATGGACTTCAGGAACACGCAGAGCCGGAGAAATGCGACGCTTGGTCGAGAGATGGGTATGGTTACTCAGGCTTACATGCCCTTAGGGAATTTGCCGGTTTAGTGTGGATGAATGAGAACATTCCGCACGATGTTTTGTTAACCGGAACGGACACCCCTTATGAAGAAAAACTTTTTGCAACCGCCCTACCATTGGTTTTGGGAGAGGATAAAAGAGGCTGGGTGAGTAAGTTATTCAGGAAAAAGCAAGAAGCACCGTCCTTGCCTTTTTTGCATCTAGTAGTTCACTCTGATGCAGAGGGATATTACGTGCCCGTTGATTTCCCTCTTCCACTAGTTCCGAGTGTGATGACGGAAGATTCTGTCTCGATATGGCCGCTTGGTTCAGTACAACAATTGAAGAGAGAATTGATAACAATCAAAAGCCACCTTCAAATACCAGATGGTCTCACGTCACAATCCGAAAATTTAGAAGAACTATTAGAATCGGGTGATCAAAGAAAAAGTGGTCTTGTATGGGAAGCACAACCAATTGCGACGTATTCAGCACTCATCATGCTAGAAGCCTGTGAAGCTTCATTGAAAACAGGTGCAGCCATTTCATTTGGATAGCTTGTCATGCAACGAAAATATTCAATACTCTTACCTATTCTCGAAACCGACAATTGATTTGAACATTAGTTGGACCTGATCTATAGAGATTCCACTTAATTCGAGTGGGAATCAATATGAAGTTGAGAAATGCTATAGCAACGATTACGTTGCCAATTGTTCTATTTGGCTGTTCTGTGCAAATCGCTCCAAAAGCTGAAGAACCCGTGCAATGGCGGGAATTTTCAATCATAAATCCGTTTTGCATATCGGATGCAAAAGAACTTGTGAGACTTGAACGGACAGGTGTAGCGAATTTAACACCAAAAACAACCGAAGAGGCGCAGCAGTTAAATCGGTATATACGCTTGTCAGAACGCATGTTCTTCGAAGAAGATTGCCGGACTAAGTCATCGCAAATAAGGAGCGGAAACGCACAAGACTTGAAAGGTACTGGCAAGTTCTTTCGTGGGTTATCGGCTGAAAATTCCAAAGACTCTCCTGTTCCGAAAGAGGATGTGGTAGCGTTTCGTCTGTATGTGGAAGTTGTGGCATACAAATCGAAAGAAGGGGCCAAAGCTTTTGTGGGCTCTGCAAAATGGAATGAGTTTCTCGAAAGACGGCGACGCGCTGCGGCCTTTAATAGCGCCTGACATCCGTGGAAACTTATCCGACATTATCAAGCAGCCTCAGCTTTGAATGACGAGCTATAGCTGGTCCAATACTGACCAATTGCCCATTCTAAAAATTGTTAATGCTTCTGCGTTATCATGGCCCAATGATAAGAATGCGGAAACTAAACAAGAAAAAGATACTAAAGAACCCAATCACTGTCATTGTGCTGTTGGTGTTCATTTGGCCGTTCTTATGGGCAGCGTCCACAGGAATAGCCGTGGCCAGCTACTCTCTGGGACTGTCAAATCACCTTGGCGCTTCCGTCGGATACTATAATTCAAATAAAATCAGCAATTTCGTCAGCCTGCCCTTTGACAGAATAAACCTGTCAGCTGGTTACGGCTTCCAACGCTTCTGGGTTTCTGAAGGGTCTGAAATCTATGTGCGCTATTCTGCGGAAAATTACGGATCAGAGCGGATTGGGTTTATGATCGGGGATTATGACATCTTGTCTGGTGGAGTAGAATTTGAATATGTGGAAATAGAAA
>CAWUJF010000656.1:0-2009 GCA_963922405.1 uncultured Hyphomicrobiales bacterium
CGGTTTGATTGCCACAGGCATGTTCCCGGAACTTTCATCCAGTGATGGCCTTTATGCGATTTTGGGCATGGGAGCCGTTGCTGCCGCTGTTCTGGGCGCTCCGTTCTCCACAACCATGATCGTGTTTGAGCTAACGGGTGGATACACGCTCACCATCGCCCTGTTGCTGGCCGTATCCATCTCAACGGGAATAAATCAGGCAATCCACGGCCATTCTTTCTTCGAATGGCAACTGGAAATGCGAGGTATCTTTCTGGGAGATGGCCCCCACAGATACCTCATGCGTTCCATCAAGGTTTCTGACTTCATGGTCAAACCGGAAGAACAGAACGAAGTCCAATCTCTGGAAGCAGATGAAGAAGGTAACCTGCCTCAACACCTGAAGAGTTCTGACAATCTCGAAACAGCACTTCGAAGCTTTGACGAGAGCGGCACCCCTTCTCTACCCGTCATCGAAGGCCAAAAGTTACAGATTGTTGCCACCGCAACCCAAAACGATGCGTTGCGAACCTTCAACAGTGAATTATGCGCAGCAAGTGAAGAAGAGCATCGCGGATGATTGAGACCCGCGGGTGCCCCAGCCCGCGGGTGACCCAATCCCCATATGAGTCAAGGAACAGCGCCCGGGATTAACCCGGCGCTGTTCGTGGTCATGACCACCCCCGATAGCGATCATGTCCGCGAAGTAACACATCTACCTTGAGCAATGCCTTGATGGGCTAGATCACGAGACACAGCCACGGTGCAAGCGCACCGGAGTTGGTTACTTCACCAGCTATTACGTTTGAGGAGCGATATTTATTCGAAGAAAAAACAAACAAATTCGATTGGTGGCCGATTTTCTCATACAACTAATCGTGAACTTTGGGTCGAATCAGGTTCAGGAAGCACCGATACGTCCAAAACCCGGAATCTTGATTGCCGGATTCAAAATATCAATTCCTGCCACTAAGCCAAGGAAATGTAACTCAAATCCGCTTCTGCGTCCCACAGCAAATCCTGCATACCCGCCCAGATTAACCTGCAGATCAAGCCAGTCAGGATCTATCCTGAATAAACTTCCGTTGCTCAGATAATCCCGGCCCACCGCTGCTGCGGGAGGAACGATCCCGATCTCGGGCACCTCATTTAAGACATGTGCGACAAAACTGTTGGAGTTGGGGCCAGGCCATGCCTGATAGGTACCTCGGTCAGCAAACGGATAGGTACGAACGGCATCTTCAATTTTCGGAATAAGTTCAGTTGCCTGTTTCCCACGAATGGATTTCACGATTTCCGGTTGGTTGGAATACCATCTGGCATCTGGGGCATAGGCATTATGGCGTACAGGATTACCCCATCCCACCACGTCATAGCGGTTATATGAACTACCGTTCTGCTCTTTCGTTACAATCCAGCTGTGAACCGCAAAGCCACCTTTCCACCTACCGGTTCGTGCAGCCATTACATAGACAACAGCTTCCCGGTCCTCTCCCGCCGAGGGGAGTAAATCGCTGCTGGACCAGTTAGCACGATTCCAGCTTTCGGGACGCGACGCGTCAGCTTGCCAGATGGCAAGATGAGTAAGTGCGGGCAGAACGAAAACACACAACAAGAACAGCGCGAGCCTGCGCACAAATGTGAAAACTTTTCTCATAACCAATCCATTAAACGAGAATGGGTGAAAAATTGAGTAAACATTTGGCGATCAGAAGGCATTGCTCTGCAGATTTCAATTAGATTTTGGTGCAGGCAAAAAAAAGCCCGGATACCTGCCGGTATCCGGGTGTAGAATGAAAACGCAATCCCAGGGGCGATGTGAGATCGGCTTTCAATCAACATGAAATCTCTTCGTCTTGGTTGAGTGTCATTAAAAGCATTCACCGTGAAACCAGCGTGAAAAATTTTAACGCCCCTGTTTATTCAATAAAAACAACGCTCAAACGGGCGGTCGTTTCCAGTCAAAATTCAGCAAAATCTGCTTGCCCAAATCCGGTTTCCATGACAGTTTTCTCCTAAACGTCCAAGCA
>CAWUJF010000657.1:0-2006 GCA_963922405.1 uncultured Hyphomicrobiales bacterium
TATTCCGCTTCACCAGCAAGGTCTTGCTTGGGGTGTTTCATCAAGCGTTGATCTGGTACAGCGTGCCGACAACGAGTTCATGATGTACTACGTTAACAAGAAATAATCCAAAGACAGTTCATGCCCCGCTCATCTGCGGGGCATGAAATTCCAATATGCTTGCTTTTATTATCCAAAGAATTTTTCAATCTGCACTGGTGATGTTAATCGTCGCCTTGATTGCCTTTGTCATGTTCACCTTTATTGGTGATCCAGTTGACCAAATGGTTGGTCTGGAGACTACGCTTGAAGAGCGTGAACAGTTGCGCGAGCGTTTGGGGTTAAAAGATCCGGTTCCCATTCAGTTTTTGAATTTTGTCGGTAATGCGATTCAGGGTGATTTCGGTATCTCCTATCAATTCAAGCGACCCGTTGCCACAATCATTGGCGAACGGTTGCCTGCCACTCTGGAACTGGCACTGGTTGGCTCGATCTTTGCGCTGGCAGTGGGTATCCCTTTGGGTGTTTATACGGCTCTCAGGCGTGACAGTCTTCTTTCAAAAGCCTTTCTTACAGGGTCTTTGATTGGCATTTCGTTGCCGCCGTTCCTCGTGGGTATCCTGCTGATATTTGTTTTTTCTGTTCAACTGGAAGGTTTCCTGCCCAGTTTCGGGCGAGGTGAAACTGTCTCCTTGGGCTGGTGGAGCACCGGGTTTCTGAGTGGTAGCGGGTTGAAAGCGCTTATATTGCCATCAATCACATTGGGCCTTTTCCAATTGACGCTAATCATGAGACTGGTTCGATCCGAAATGCTGGAAGTATTGAGGACCGATTACATAAAATTTGCTCGAGCCCGAGGGCTTAGAAATCGAGCGATCCATTTTGGACATGCGCTGAAGAACACTCTTATACCGGTTATTACGATTACCGGACTTCAGCTGGGTTCGATTATTGCCTTCGCTATTATCACCGAGACTGTTTTCCAGTGGCCGGGGATGGGGCAAATGTTCCTTGCTGCTGTACAGGATGTGGACATTCCAATTATGTCTGCCTACCTGCTGTTGGTCGCCTTCCTCTTTGTTATGATCAATCTGATCGTTGATATTATGTATGGTTTGGTAGATCCGAGAATCAGGATTTCCGGGGGTGACTCATGAGTGTCGAAAAGGCGTCATCCGGTGATCTGATTTCGCGAATACTTGATTCCGACATCTATTATTCGTTCAAGCGGTCAAAGCTTACAATTGTTGCGACCGTTATTACGTCTCTTATTTTTTTGGGAGCTTTATTTGCCCCAATATTAGCCCCACAAAATCCATTCGATCCGGCAAGTTTATCATTGCTTGATTCCTACTTGCCACCAGTTTGGCAGGAGGGTGGGGATCCACGTTATCTACTTGGCACTGATGACCAGGGTAGGGGGATCCTGTCTACCCTGTTGTATGGATCGCGAATCTCACTTGCGGTGGGGTTTGCTTCCGTAATTTTTGCTGCAGTGCTTGGAATTTCGCTAGGTCTACTTGCAGGTTATGCGGGTGGCAGAACTGATGCGATCATTATGCGGATTGCTGATATCCAGCTTACTTTCCCTTCAATTCTTATCGCCTTGCTTATCGATGGGTCAGTAAGGGCTGCTTTTGGTGGCATCAACCGTGAGGAATCGGCGTTTTATATTCTGGTATTTTCTATCGGTCTGTCATTTTGGGTGCAGTACGCACGGACTGTTCGATCTTCAGCATTGGTAGAAAAGAACAAAGAATATGTGCAGGCTGCTCGTTTGATAGGTCTGCACCCGGTCAAGATTATGGCACGACATGTTCTTCCCAATGTTATGGGGCCTGTATTGGTTATTGCTACGATTAATCTTGCGCTGGCAATTATTCTAGAGGCTACACTGTCATTCCTTGGTGTTGGTATGCCCCCGACACAGCCTTCTTTGGGAACCATGATTGGAACGGGGAACAATTTCTTATTTTCAGGTGAATGGTGGATGATTTTCTTTCCAGGACTTTTGTTGGCAGTTCTTG
>CAWUJF010000658.1:0-1997 GCA_963922405.1 uncultured Hyphomicrobiales bacterium
ATTGAGGGCATGTCTTATATCTACGAAAAAGCTGCGGCAAAGAATGTGAGTATTGACCGGTTTGGGGTCACACTGGACTGGTCCATGGGCTATCCGCCGGATCTTCGTGCGGACAGGGTGCGCGGAACCGGCATTGTGCTCAATGGGCCCGAGGATTTTGCCACCATCACGAATGCGACGCCGGCAGCAAGCCATTTCGGTGACTTTATGCTTGGTCTTCCCGGTGCTCTGCACAACACCAAGGCCGCGCTGGCAGCAGGTGCCACGTCAATCGGCAATATGGGGCAGTATTTTACATTTCGCCTTCCATACTGGGATGATGATGTGGCCACGACCGAAGCAACGGTAAGAGCACTTGGTCTTATCGCTGCTCAGGATGCGGAGATACTCGTTCACTCCAATCTCGATGATGGATTTGCCGGGTTGTTTGTGGATATGACCTCGGCCCTTGGGATGGTCATGATCGAAAAGCACATTGTTGAAGACCTTATAGGTGCGTGTTGCTCATTTTGTTATGGGCACCACTTTTCAAACCCGCTGACGCGCACGGCTTTTCATGCGGCACTTTCCCGGGTTAGCGATACGCCGGGTACCATGATTTTCGGAAATACTGTTTCTTATCAATTAGATGCAGCGGCGAATTATGCCAGCCTCGCAAACTATCTTCTGGCTGATCTTGTGGCTTTGGGTCGTAAATCTACAGGACATGCCATAAATCCGGTGCCGGTTACTGAAAACGTCCGGATACCGGATGTGGAAGAGATCTTGGACGCGCAATCCTTTGCTTCCAGACTTGGTGAACATGCGGAGGCACAGTCCGCGATCATGGATTTTGACGAAGTTGATCAGGTGGCAGACAAGCTTGTTGAAGGGGGCAGGGTTTTTGCAGACAATGTGTTTAAAGGTTTGCAAGAGTTTGGGGTCAATATATCCGACCCGGCTGAGCTCATGCTCGCGATTCGCCGTCTGGGCGCAAGAAGAATGGAAACCCTTTGGGGAGCGGGAAGGGGAGTTGAAGAAAGTGCCGATGCGAAAAGCATTATTGAGGTTCCCGCTGATTGGGCGCAGGAGCTTGATGAAATGGCGACACAGTGGTCTGACGCTAATCGTCATCTGATACAGAAGCCCAGTTCAATCAGAATTGCGCTAGGAACCACCGATGTGCACGAGCACGGTGCTTATCTGGTGCGCAATGCAGTAGAAAACATTGGTATGGAAGTGATTGACGCCGGCGTTGCTGTGGATGCTGAGAACCTTGTGGCGGTGGCAATCGAAGGTGATGCACATGTGATTGCTATCAGCACTTACAATGGCATAGGCCTCCAATACGCAAAATCCGTTCAGGCCGCCTTGCAGCAAAATAACAAAAGCATTCCTGTTCTGATCGGGGGGAAACTTAATCAGGTGTCTGAAGGATCAAACTCTGATTTGCCTGTTGATGCTTCTGACGAGATCCGGGCAACAGGGGCAATTCCCTGCGCGGATCTTGATGACATGATCCCAATTCTGAAAAGCCTGACTGACTGAGTTGAATGACGGTATTCCGAGCGTTGGTGATCTGTTTCACTTAACGAACTTGGAGGCAATACCGTCATTCTGGTTCTTGTAAATCTATGCTGCGCTCGGCTGCTGATCAACATTGCTTCCTGCAGCTGATCTTGCCCAAATGATAAATGGTGCCATCACGAAATACATTGTTATTCCGTATACTCCCGATGGCAGAGCGAAAGCTGGTAGTGAACTCAGTGTTTGCCCGACAATAAGGCTGCCAATCGCAATGCCAAGGGTTGCATTTTGAACGCCTGTTTCAATTGCAATAGTCTTGCTTTCTTTCATGTTCAGACCACCGGTGCGGGAAAGAATAACGCCGAGAACCAGCAACACTGCATTTAGAATGATCAGAATAGGACCAAGTGTTGGCAAGTTATCAAGGAACAGGGACCAGTTGGATGCAATTGCGCCGACTACGATCAATGCAAACAGTGCAACAGCTATCC
>CAWUJF010000659.1:0-1995 GCA_963922405.1 uncultured Hyphomicrobiales bacterium
ATCGAAGTATCGCCAGGCTATTTGAGTGGCGCGGTCACAAGGCGGCAGATCACATGAATGAATTGCTAGATGGAGTAACCGCCATATTAAATGAAGCTTCCCAGTTTAAAAAACTCTTCAGTGAAAGCGAGCTCAAAATAATAAGATCAGATAAAGAGTTTACAGAACAGATAAATCGGAAGCTGATTGTCACAACTGATGAAATTTATCTTCAGCTGATTGGGGACAATGCGCTTGGCATAAGGCAGCCAACGCTCGGAGAGCTTCCAAACACATTTCTCTATCGCATGTCGCTTGCGTTGATGTTGAATTACTTGCGCTGGGAAGAGTCAGGTGGACTCCATCCTAAGTTAAAACCTGAAAAGGTAAGGAATGATATTGTTGATTTGAAAATAGCGACTTATGCAACGTATTTTAATGGTGTGCTGAGTAATGACAAAAGACTTGTTGCACTGTATGAGAAATTGAATTTCGTAGTTGCTGTATTGATACACAACATAAGTTCATCCAGTGTTCGTTGATGACGGCCCATACCGGACAATCGAGAGAAAACTAGTTTTCTTGACGAGCTACCAAAAGAAGACATTTGCTTCGTTTCGCCTATTAAAGTCTTGTCAGCGGAATTTGTCGCCTAACAATAAACTGGAAGGTTACTAAACTTCGCCCCAGAATCCCCTTTTCAAACGGTGCGAACCATGAAGATGAGTTTAATTGTAGTCCAAATTAATCAAATGCTTGGCTCAGTGCATTTTCTGCTGCCTCGCTCTCTGCTTCAATGGGGCCAAATCGAACACCTGAACAGATACCCATAGCGAAGAATTAGTCTTCTTTATCCGCCCAGGTATTACAGTCGATGAAGATCCAAACGAATTCTATTAACCCCAGCGCTTTGATATAGTTGTCACGATATTCCGCTGAAGACAACATGTCTGACGCCAGAATTCCACACTCTTCAAATGGATTGTTTATATTTCGAAATACATGACCATCCATCAGGGCATTCTGATTGATATTGCTTGCGAATGAAAGGAAACCTTTGAAAAATATGCCATTCATCTTCTTAGATATCGAAGTTCGAAGCATTCAAGTTTGAATAGTTTAGTCCGCATACGAATACTTTGGAAAAAGCGCGTCTTCTATAGGCTCGAAACGTTTATCTACTAGGTAGAATACAATGGTGTTCCCGGCCCTTTGTCACCTCAGCAACAATAATCTCTGCAGCGGTGCAGCATCCTCGATCCAGACTTTCATCAACCTAGCAAACTATGAATTGCAGTATCGGCTTTTAGCCGTTGAATGCTTATGCTAAAGGAATGAAATCACGAGGTTGGACTGCGGACTGTTCAGACGATGGGAAAGCTGTTAGCACGTTTCCTGGGCCGACTCTTCAATATAGGATTTAATAGGATTGGCAAATAACACGTGACACAAGGTCCCGAAAAGCAATCTCGAGTAGGTGGAGGTGGTGCCGCCACAAGTGCAGGGGTAGTTTTTCAGCAAAGGTTAGGCTCCATCTTTGCTTCTCAGATTTTGTCTAATGACAAACTTGATTCTGTCTTAGACCTTGGGGATGCCAAACCCAACTGGATACGTTTCGAAACCGAAGCGCCAGTTGATGATATTTTGGTTGCGACCGATCTCGGAGGTTTCGTGGCGATCCAGGCCAAGACTACGGCATCGCTGTCAAAAAACCTTGATAGCGCTTTTGGAAAATCGATTTCTCAATTCGTCAAACATTGGTTGGTGTGCAAGGACGGCAATGGTTCAAAGCAATGGAATCGACCACTTTCTTCTGAAATAGACCGCCTCGTAATAGCTGTTAGCCCACAGAGTTCCTCAAAGATCCGCATAGACTTACCTAACGCATTGCGTCTCAAAACTCAGCCGGGCGGTGGTGAACTAAACGAAACACAGACCCAAGCGTTTGATGTTTTTTCTGAATGTGTCAAAAGTGCTTGGGTTGCTTCTACCACAGAGCCATTTAGCGACTCAATC
>CAWUJF010000660.1:0-1989 GCA_963922405.1 uncultured Hyphomicrobiales bacterium
GGAACCCCGGGAACGGATCTGTGGTAACGTTTACAGCTTTTAGCGCTGAACCGTTTCGGGCAACCCTGATTCCATCGTTCTTTGCCTCAATGGTAACGCCAGCTTCCACCAGCACATCGAGGGCATTTTGCAGAAGAGAAGGTTCAGCACCTTTGAGGAATACATCACCACCGGTCATTGCAACCGCCATGGCATAGGTGCCGGTCTCAATGCGATCAGGCAGGACCCGGTGTCTGGCACCATGGAGATGGTCAACGCCTTCGACCGTGATTGTCTCTGTGCCTGCACCAGAGATGTCTGCACCCATGGCAATCAGGCAATTTGCCAGATCCACAACTTCAGGTTCTCTTGCAACATTTTTAAGAACGGTTGTGCCTTTGGCCAGGGTGGCTGCCATCATGGCCACATGGGTGGCACCCACTGAAACCTTCGGAAACTCGTAAACTGCGCCTTTGAGACCGCCTGGTGCATTGGCAACAACATAACCACCGTCGACATTTATGTCCGCACCCATGGCTGTGAGGCTGTCTATGAACAGATCGACGGGGCGCGTTCCAATCGCGCATCCACCGGGCAAGGAAACCTTGGCGGTATGCATGCGTGCGAGTAGGGGACCGATTACCCAGAAGCTTGCCCGCATTTTGGAAACCAGCTCATAGGGTGCAGTGGTGTCTACAATCTCATCGGAGAAGAAATGGATGGTTCGTCCATCTTGAGAATCTCCATTCTTCTTCTTGCCTTCAACGCGATAATCAACGCCGTGATTGGTCAATATTCTCACCAGTGATTCCACATCCGCCAGGTGCGGCACGTTCTCGAGAATCAGTGGCCCGTCGCTCGATAGCAAAGACGCAATCATCAGGGGCAGAGTTGCGTTTTTGGCGCCGGAAATCGGAATGGTCCCGTTTAGGCGATTGCCGCCCTTTACGATAATACTATCCATCTGTAGTTACCCAATCTTGTTTTTTCAGATGTATGCAACCCAGCCACGGTGCAAGAGGTACATCTGAGAGTTTATCGTTACTAAATTATTAACACATGATCGTCAAAGACAAAGCCGATGCAATTTTAATGCCAAGAATTGAGGCCATTACGTGTCAGAAGAGCGTTTTGCAATTATGTCTTTTTTTCGCAGTTTTACCGCAAATTCCGCCTGGTCCGAATCCTGACCAAGTTTTCTCGCTTGTGATTTCCGCTTTTTCAGGTTTTCCCGCAATGCAGATCGAAGCTTCTTTCCGCGATCATTCTTTTGGTTGTTTGTGTTTTTGTTCATGTGTCGGGTTTAACGGGGTTGTTGTGGTGTATCAATTAAAATGTCCGGCGGACCCATGTTTTATATCTTGCACCACCATCGCCCTTATGGCAAAAGGCTTGGCGTCAGCGACAAATGCTTGTGACATGCTGCAGTAGCTCAGTGGTAGAGCACCTCATTGGTAATGAGGAGGTCGAGAGTTCAATTCTCTCTTGCAGCACCAGTTTCCGCCAGGTTTCATTAAAATTGTAAACAAGCACCAGTTCTGTGGCCTAAATGACGAAACTCATTATGGCCAAAATTTACTGCGCCTTGTTCAACTCGCTGTAAGTGCTGATCTGAAAGTACCTAAAATTCGCCTCGCCTGGGAAACGCTATCATTAGATTTTGGAAATCGTCAGCATATGTGCTGATCTCTTTGTATGAATTTTCGAATACCAGTACACACTCTTCGTCCAAATCCATCGGTTCGGACGCAAACTCCACAATAGAAAACGGTGGTTTGGACTCCGCGTTTAAAGCTATCCCAAACCGGATTTTTCCATTCTTATTGCGGAAAAGTCGAAATCCTAGGTTGGGCTCGATGAAGTCCAAAACAGTGTATTGAGGGATGGTGTTGACAGCAATTGACTTAAACCAATTGCATATTTCTTCGAGATCATGCGTGGTTATAGAGGGATCTTTTTTCTCAAAAACCTCGTCGCGATATCTGCATTCCAGTTTCACAACCAGCCAAT
>CAWUJF010000661.1:0-1980 GCA_963922405.1 uncultured Hyphomicrobiales bacterium
TTTGAAAGCCAAACCGGCATCAAAACGAGCGTGGAAGCGGAACATGTGGGTAATGTGCTTGATGACCGGGAAAAAACCAGTCTTTACCGTATTGCACAGGAAGCCTTGGCAAATGTGGCAAAACATGCGAACGCCACGCAAGTGGAAATAAAGCTTTCAAAGGAGCTTGGAGGCGTTTCCATGTCAATTGCTGATGATGGGCGTGGATTGAAAGAACAAAGAAATACGCAGCATATAAATGGAATGGGGCTTCATAACATGAAAGAACGTTTAGAAAGCCATGGTGGGACATTCCATTTGAAAAATGCCAAGAATGGGGGGCTCGTTTTGGAGATTCATCTGAACGGGAAAGCCGTACAAGAAGAAAAACTGGTGGCTTAATATGCGAGAAAACGAAAAGATCAGAATTCTGATTGCTGATGATCATGACCTGGTACGGGAGGGCCTTGCCGCCAGGCTGAATATTTCAGACAATATGCATGTGTGTGCTGAAGCTTCAAATGGAACAGAAGCGCTTCAAAAAGCAGAAGCCTATTCTCCGGATATCATATTTCTAGACATATCCATGCCCGAAATGACCGGGCTTGAAGTGGCAGAAAAGATACTGGAAAAGGCACCCGAAAGCCGGATCATCTTTCTTTCAGTCTATGACAATCCGGAATACATCCACGAAGCACTGAGAATTGGTGCCAAAGGATATCTTCTAAAAGATATTTCCCGCGAAGAGATGATGATTGCTGTGAATGCAATCTACAATGGCGGCATTTACCTCGGTTCGAAAGTCGCGAATGCGTTTGACCCAGCTGCTGAAAAAGCACCAGCCAAGCAATGCCAGTACAATCTATCTCATAGAGAACGGGAAATTCTGGTTGAGATTGCAAAGGGCTCGAAAAACAAGGCCATCGCTGAAAAACTGGATATTTCAGTGAGAACTGTTGAAAGTCACCGACTTGCAATTCGCGAGAAGACAGGTGGCGGGAATGCCGCCGCCCTGTTTAGAATTGCCAGCGAACTCGGACTTGTCTGACGATCAGTTTACTGATTTTTGCGAATAGCAGATTGCGCCGCTGCCAATCGGGCAATTGGCACCCTGAATGGCGAGCAGGAAACATAGTCAAGATTGACGGTCTCGCAGAATTCAACTGAATCGGGATCTCCACCGTGTTCACCGCAAATGCCCATTTTTATTCCCGTAGTTTGGCATTGCCATTTTAAACTGGAGTTTTAACAAGCAGGGCCGACGCCGTCCACATCGAGGGTCACAAAAGGATCACGTTTGATAATGCCTTTGGCCTCGTAAGTGGTGAGGAAGTTTGCAGCATCGTCTCGGGAAATCCCGAAAGTTGTCTGTGTCAGATCATTTGTTCCAAAAGAGAAGAACTCTGCTGATTTTGCAATTTCGTCTGCTCTGAGCGCTGCCCTTGGCAGTTCTATCATTGTTCCAACCAGGTATTCCAGATTACCGCCATTAGCCTCGACAATTGACTTGGCTACGGTATCAATACGTTCTTTCACAAATTCCAATTCTTCCCGCATTCCGACCAGTGGCACCATAATTTCAGGCACAACGGTTTGACCCGTCTTCTTGCCGGCTTCCAGAGCGGCCTCGATAATCGCGCGAACCTGCATTTCTGCAATTTCAGGATATGAAACAGCAAGGCGGCAACCGCGATGTCCGAGCATCGGATTGGCCTCCTGAAGTGCTATGTTCCGGCGGCGGAGTACTTCCGGGTCCACACCCATAGAGTGCGCCACTGCATCAATTTCTTCATCACTATGTGGAAGGAACTCATGAAGTGGTGGATCAAGCAGCCTGATTGTTACCGGTAGGCCTGCCATGATTTCAAACAACTCAATGAAGTCTGAACGCTGTATGGGTAATAGCTTATCAAGCGCTTTGCGGCGATCTTCTTCTGTCTCTGAAAGGATCATCTCCCGGGCAGCAACAATACGATCACCTTCGAAGAACATGTGTTCAGT
>CAWUJF010000662.1:0-1971 GCA_963922405.1 uncultured Hyphomicrobiales bacterium
GGTTGGCTTGAAAAGCAGGGGTTCATCTGGGGTTCCAAAATCATAAAGATCCAGAAGACCATCGACATTTTGTTCGGTTAAGTGTTTCGCCCAAGCCCGTTGCGCAGCGACCACCTCAGCCTTGGTCATCGGTTCATATTCACGTTCAGAAATTTCTAAATCCCCCGTTCGTCAGTGTCTTCACAGTTGTTACGTACATGTCTGAACACACCGCAAAGCGGCCCGACAGTCTCAGATACTATATTTAAACTGATAGCAGCTGATCAAGAGTCTCTGTTCTTGCTACCACTGTTTGTTTTGAACAACGGATTGCGCAATTAACCTCATCTTGAAAAACATTCCTGGTCAGCAATTAACCGACATCTAAACATTTGAGTGCGCAATAAAAATCTGTATGATTTTCATCAAGCCTGATCTAAATTTTAGGTGTTTTGGGGGACAAATTGTTTAAGTATTTTAAAATATCAGTACTGCTGGCATCCACAATGGCGCTAACCGGTTGCTTTGAGCAAATTTTTGGCGGCTGCAAAATTGACAATGTCGATGTCCAGCCTGACATTTTTTTCATTAATGGCCAAGCAGACGCTGGATTTAGGGTTGGTGTCCTTACGGAAAGGACCGGCCGGGATGGGGAGCTGGATTTCGAAGTTACTCTTTCAAGCACCGAAGGCGACGTTGTGAAAACACGCAGTATTTTTATGAAAGAAGGTCAAAGAGGGACAGTACAGTTTCAGTTCCATGAGCCGACAATAAATGCGCAACAGGTTACCGCCCACGCAACTTGTACACCTGCATAACCTTTTTTCTGATAAGGCTTAAGCCACTTTCGCCAGCTCACTGGCGCCATATCGGTTGATAATGAGTTGTGCCAGTCTCGAATAATAAATTTGTGTCCCATGGAAGAAGTCATCAGCGATCAACGATCCGATGTTTTTTGTTTCCATGAACACTGATTGCAGGATTTCTTCGCAGGGTTTGAAATATTCGATTTCATTCTCGGCTGCAAATTCCCTTAGGTACGAACAGTAGATATCAAAATTATAGTTGTTTCCGACAATGGCATTGCTACGGTTGCCAGAGAGAAATGAATAGAAATTCGGATCCTCCACAAGGACCACTTTTCCATAAGCTCGCAATGACTTTAGAATTTCGAGTTGTAACTCGTATTTCTGTTTGAAATATTTTTCGACCAGAGACTTGGTAAGAATAAGGCTTTGATAATAGTTGCTTATTGCTGGGAGCGTACGGTGTGTCTGCAGGCCAATGTTGGTAAGTATGATATTATTTCCGTTGCCCGAGGACAGGCTGGAAAAGGCCTTGCTCCAAAATTTGGCTGCATCCGGAGATTCTTCCGGTGCGAATATCTTTTCCGTGCAGGGTGACATTTTACCGTCTGAAAAACCGCTGCCATTCATAATCATCCCGCCGTTATGTGAGACGTTTAATCCATCCAGTGCCTTGGAGAGATTTCCCATATGCGAGTCGCCTACCAGATATAGACCAGTAGACTGATCATTCTGGCTTGCAGAGCGCCTCGTGGCTTCGAGCATGGCTTCTTCACAAAGCGCTTCATCAGCAGTATCAGCCAACAAAACCGCGTTATCTGATGTTCCTATTGTAGCGTTTTTCAGTTCAGTTTGATCATCAAACGCATGCGCCATGACGAGTTTAACACCTTGCTGAGATACATTTCGAAGGTTTTCTTGGATGCGATCATCACCACGTGAATTGTGGCTGATCAGCTCGTACGACGGGAAATATGAAACCCGCTCGCTAGCGGTCACAAACTCATCTGCCGCGGTGCGTAAAATCGCCTGCGAACGCGCATTGGCAACGAGCACATGTTCATCCGTTGCTGTCGCAGTCAGCGGGACCGGTGAAACCGTCAGAATCAGATGAATTTCTGGATTGATGTCCATCAAATACCGATGGATTTCAGCAAGATCAGTAGCCACATTAGAAGTGTTCAAG
>CAWUJF010000663.1:0-1971 GCA_963922405.1 uncultured Hyphomicrobiales bacterium
ATTGCGCTCGATTTCTTCTTGCGATGGTTTGATTGGCGACTTTCCGCGCAACTCGAAACTAGCTTCCCGGCTCGCAACTTCCGGCATGTGACGAGAGGTCTGCACGACACCACTACGCTCTTTAAAGAAGAGTTTCACCAGCCGGTCTTCAAGAGAGTGGAACGTCACAATCACCAAACGGCCACCTTCAACGAGAATTTTCTCCGCAGCAAGAAACGCATCCGCCAACTGTTTGAGTTCCTGATTAACAAACATGCGTAGCGCCTGAAACGTGCGGGTTGCCGGGTGGATTTTGTCTTTAGCTTTACGGCCAAGCGTTTTCTCAACAAGCCGTGCCAGTTGCGACGTTGTTTCCAACGGTGCAAGTTCGCGCGCCTCGACAATCGCTTTAGAGATAAAGGATGCTTTGCGCTCCTCACCCAAAATCCCGATGATGCGCGTCAGGTCACTTCTACCGGCCTGGTTCACAACATCAGCGGCACTGATACCCGATTGCGACATGCGCATATCGAGCGGCCCATCGGCTTGAAACGAGAACCCTCTTTCGGCCTCATCAATCTGCATGGATGAAACACCAATATCCAGCACAACAGCATCCGCTTGCGCCACATGGTCGGCCATGGTGGAAAAGGCGTCATGAACAAGTGTGAGCTGATCTGGATAGGCTTCCACCATCACGCTACCCGCAGCAATCGCATTGGGGTCGCGATCAAATGCGGTTACGTTCGCGCCCGCATCCAGAATGGCCCGCATATATCCGCCCGCTCCAAAAGTACCATCGACAATCAAATTACCAGTGGCCGGCTCCAATACAGACAAGACCTCGTTGAGCATAACCGGTATGTGACGCACAGGTCCGCCTTCAACATCAGTGATGATATTGTTGCCCGTCAACCGGATAACTCCCCTTGCCTGCCAGAGCCAGCCCTGGCACCCCTTGACCTTTTTCGCATTTGCGCGACTTGCTGGCGCGCCTGTTCGCGATATTCTCTAAGCTTCTCAGGCGCCCAAATCTGAAAGAAATGTCCGCGCCCGACAAAAGCCACTTCGTTTTCAATACCCGTCTGATCCATAATCGCCTCAGACAGAATTACGCGCCCCTCGGTATCAATCTTCATTTGATCTGAATCACCATGCAGAACGAATGAATAGAGTTCATACTCCTCTGAAAAAGGATCGAGACTTTCCAGATAAGCCTCGCCGCGCTCAATCAACTCAATGCCACCGGCATCCACACAGGGTTGATCAACAGACATCAGGGTGTAAAGCCGGTTCGTTTCTTCGAGCGCAGGTCGAAATGCAGCCGGAATAGAAACCCTACCCTTCTTATCGACCTTGTTCGTTATGCTCGACAGGAACCTTCCCATCCTGTTGTCCAATCCTACCCGTTTACGCAGAACTCTTCTGGATTTGCCGCAAATTTCACACGCGCCGACAAATCTCAGCACACGAGAAATCCAGATTTAGTCATTATGGGATACTATGGGAATTTTTGGGTGTCAATGGGATTTACTGGATTCAACCGCCATGAAATTGGAGGCTATTACAAAATCAAAGCTATTCAGGCGCGTATACACGCGCACCCGCTTGAGGATCGGAAACCATGGTTAATTTTGTGTTAAGAGATTAAAACGCCAGCCGACCTGTAAGCCGGGTTCTGTATGGCCCATCGCTGGACGTGGTGATCATTCATCTGGGATGACAATTGCTTGCCACCTCAACGCAACCCACCCGGACAGCTGATCTGGAAACCAACCGGAACCATTGCTGGTTCCACACTGTCCCTATTCGGTCTTGCTCCCGATGGGGTTTACCATGCCCGTTCCATTGCTGGACCGGCGGTGGGCTCTTACCCCACCCTTTCACCCTTACCAACGAGTTGGCGGTTTGCTTTCTGTGGCACTTTCCCTTGGGTCTCCCCAGCCGGGCGTTACCCGGCATCGTGTTTCCATGGAGCCCGGACTTTCCTCC
>CAWUJF010000664.1:0-1969 GCA_963922405.1 uncultured Hyphomicrobiales bacterium
CCATTTGCACCTGAATGCCTGCGGTGAGGATAATCTCACGAATAATATCAGCATTGCCTATTGGATCGATCAGGGTGCCGGACGAATTGTTGTTGGAACACTGGCACTACATCAACCTGACCTTGTTAAAGAGGCTGCGCAGCTTTTTCCAGATCAAATTGTGCTAGCGGTTGATGTCTATGAGGGCCAGGTGGTCAGCGATGGATGGCGGCAGAAAAGTGCCTTTTCGCCGTCAGCATTTCTCAAAGCGTTTGAGAATGACCCATTTGCGGCGATCATCGTTACCGACATTGATGCAGCCATTGGTGATGCTGAGGACAGTATTAGCTTGATCACGCAACTCGCCGGTGAAGCGCGAACCCCGGTAATCGCAAGAGGACTGACACGGACGCTTGATGATTTATCGCGACTGAAATATGTGCCATTTGTATCGGGTGCCTTGATCGGGCGCGCCTTGTTTGACCGAAGTATCGATATAGAAGCTGCACTGGAGGTGGTAAAACCCGAGGTGGAGAGCAAGGCAGAGTTCATTTGATTAGATTTCACGACCTAACAAGGTGCGTGCAAACCACAATGGATTAGCATTCAATCCGTAGACTTTTGGGCACAACACAGGGATCCTTGCTAAGGTTGTTGTGTTGCACATAATCTACTGATCATACCTCAAGTGCATATATGGGTTCTGATTTTGATATTCCAGGAAGCTCATGCGAACCCAGAGATATGATGGTGAATTCACCACCAATAGATCGAGCTAACCGTCCATTCAGCAACACCCTTTACCAAAGCTCTTTACAGAGTGCTTCCCACCCACGCTGTCATTGAGAAACTATTACACCAGGATTCATTATTCCTTTTGGGTCGATCGCTTGTTTTATTGTCTTGATAAGTGACAGTTTAGCTGGGTTACCCAGTTGACTAAGATCTTTTTGCTTTAATCGGCCAATACCATGTTCAGCGCTGATAGAACCATCATATTTTAATGTATTTTGATTGATGGCATTGCGCAGGGAATCAAGCAGAGCCTGGTCATTTTTGACGATTTCTTCTTTGTTTCGGCCCGGCGGTGGAAAGACGTTAAAATGAATATTGCCGTCACCAACATGGCCGTAGCAATTGATAGTCAGAGTGGGATCAATATCAGAAATGGTTTCATATGTGCTGTCAATAAACACTTGTATCTCGCTCAGCGGAACTGAGGTGTCGCTGTTACAGATTGCTCCGCTCAGGCGATTTGCTTCGGGTGTATCTTCTCGCAATCTCCACAATGCATTGCGCTGGGCTTGAGATGAAGCAACTACGGCGTCGATAATCAATTCCGTTTCGAGCGCATCTTCGAGTGCTGCTTGAAAGCGAACCTCCAGACCCTCGGCACCCCCCACTTCCATCAGGACATACCATTCGCTTCTCGATTCAAGTGGAAATCGTTGTTCTGGAAAATGATGCTCCAATAAGGTGAAACCGTAGTCACACATAAGTTCAAAAGCACTTACCGTATCACCTAGGGCAGAACGTATTGTAGAAAGCAACTTCACTGCAGATGTAGGTGAATTAACGGAACAAAAAGCGGTCAGCGTCTCTGCATCAGTGGGTTTGAGAGAGAGGGAAGCGGCAGTAATTATTCCGAGCGTACCTTCACTTCCTATCAAAAGGTGGCGCAAGTCATAACCGGTATTGTTTTTGCGCAGAGGGGTAAGTTCATGGAGAATTGAACCATCGGGCAAAACAGCTTCAATGCCCAAGCATAGATCCCGGGCATTGCCATAACGCAATACCTGAATGCCACCGCAATTGGTGGCCAGGTTACCTCCAATTGTGCTGCTACCCTCTGATGCCATGCTTAGCGGGAAGATCATGCCAATTTCAGCGGCGGTTTCCTGGATATGGGCGAGAATGCAGCCGGCTTCTGCAATCAATACGGAATCTTCTGCGCAAACACTGCGCACGGTATTCATCTTTTCCAGTGATA
>CAWUJF010000665.1:0-1958 GCA_963922405.1 uncultured Hyphomicrobiales bacterium
GCTGTAAGAAGTGTTGTTGATGCGGTGGTCGTGGGTGTTGGCTCTGTTAACGCGGATGATCCCAAACTCACGGTACGTTTGTGTGAAGGTGAACACCCCACTCGCGTGATTATCGATCCGCGCGGACGAGTAGATATGGAAGCAGGACTGTTTCGAGATAACGGCGCCGATGTTGTGGTTGTGACTTCCCAACGAACAGATCATCCCGCAGAAGGTGTAGCTGATGTTATCAAGCTTGAAGCAGATGGTTTTTCAATAGAACCCGATGCGATTGTAAGTGCCCTGCGGGCGCATGGCTTAAACAAAATTCTTATTGAGGGTGGCAACAATACGCTTTCACGTTTTATGGATGCCGGTGCTTTGGATCGCCTGCATCTGATCGTTGCGCCAGTTATCATGGGTGGAGGTTTGTCCGGTTTAAACCTTTCACCAATTGACAAGCTTGATGAAGCCTTAAGGCCAGAAGTTACCCTTTATCCATTAGGAAGAGACATTCTGTTCGACTGTAATTTGCAGGCGAAGAAAGCAACCTGATTGGCTTATTCTGGTACTGCCAGAAAATCCTGATGCCCAACAAATACCGTCGCATTCTCATTTTCGATGAGATGCAATCGTTCCTGGAGCCAGGCTGAAAATCGCTCGCTGTTCTCCGGCGCAATTTCGGTTGCAGCAGAACTCCATCCCTCAAGCAGCATCTTCTGAAATTCTTTATGGTTTTGGTCACCAATCCAGTCTGATTGTGCCTGAATCACCTGGTATCCTGCCTTCTTGAACATCGATATGGCAGTATCAGCTGCGTCGGGTCCGAGTGCGGGACCAAAGCCCTTGTCAGTTTTCTGGTGTTGGTTGAAGGCCTCAAGCACAATTTTGTCGCCGTTTGTTTCCGGGTCGCATCCCGCTCTGCCGTCATAAGTCAATGCGGCGTAAAAAGGAACCTGATGAGCGGTGATCGTGTCAACAAACTTTTGGAGCCAGGTTTCAGAGACAAGGTCCAGAAATGCCGATGTGGTCAGGAGTTTTGGATTATGTAGAAACAATTCATCGAGTGACTTAGATAAATCAGCAAGGCTGAAAATTACCTCGTCGTTTTGTGCTACGCTGCGAGCCACGTCAATCAGAGTTTCGTCATGATCGATCAAATGCCAGGAAATATCTTGCTGTAGTACCGGTTTTAATGCACGCAATGTTGAACCTGTTCCGCTACCAATATCGGTGATCGTTAAATTTGGATCGTTCAGAAAATAGTGTGCAACCGCTGAAATAACTTCTTCACTCCTTGCAGCGTGATCCACCGGCTCCCTGAGCGCTAACCACTGTGATGAAAAACCGCTCATGTTAATGACTCCAGAAATTCGGCCATCTCTTTTGCGCTGCTTTCCCAGGTTGGGAAGTTAGGTTCAGCTTCATAACAGGACAAGCGCATTTTTGACCGTAGATCTTCATGGGATAGAGCTTTCTTCAGTGCCTCTTTCAAAGATGGAACATCGTTAGGCTCGACCAGTAGTCCGCATCCATCTGGGACTGTCTGCGGAATTGCCCCGGCCGTAGTTGCAATGACAGGTATCCCTCTGACGATTGCTTCGGCATAAACCATCCCATATCCCTCGTATAAAGATGGTAGAACAAACAGATCAGCGTTCATATAAGCGTTTTGTAGTTTCGAAGAATCTACGGCTCCGTGAAACGATATGCGCGAAGACAAATTATTTTCAGCCAAATACCTCTCTAGGCCGTCATATAGCACTGGGTCGAAATCAGTCTTGCCGATACAATCGAGATGCCAATCCAGATCTGTTAACTCAGACAGCGCCTCGAACAAAACCCGATGGCCTTTGCGTTCAATAATTGAACCAACGCAAAGCAAATTTACAGGACCTCTGGCAATTTGCCTGCTATTGACCTCCCCGCGTTCAACCCCGGGTTCTATAGGCTGAAGGGGGACTGAGATATTGAATAAG
>CAWUJF010000666.1:0-1953 GCA_963922405.1 uncultured Hyphomicrobiales bacterium
CTTGCGATTGTTTGATGACCGGCCGAGGTAGGTTTCAACTGTGCCAGTGAACTTGTCAAACCTGCCCCATACGAGTGCCAGGTAATGCCGCTCCAATGGACCGGTCCGACCATGATCCATGAATTGGGCAGTCAGGCCGGCATGGGCTTTCTCGGTCTTTGCCACCACCAGCAAACCCGACGTATCCTTGTCCAGGCGATGAACGATGCCAGGACGCCTCACGCCACCAATTCCGGATAAAGAATCGCCACAGTGATAGAGCAGGGCGTTTACCATCGTTCCATCCCAGTGGCCCACTGCGGGATGTACAACCATGCCTGCTGGTTTGTTTATGACTAGCAGGTGGTCATCTTCGAAGAAAATATCCAATGGAATGTTTTGTGGTTGAGGCGTTGCATCCTCCGGTTCCGGGATGACGATACGGATGTCGTCTTCCAGTTTCAGGCGATAATTGGGTTCCTTGCAGGGATTGCCATTCAGGGCCACGCCTTCACTCTTGATGATCTCTTTCACACGTGTGCGCGACACATGGACAGGCATGTGTAATGCAATAAATGAGTCCAATCTCTTGCCCACATCCAAATCTGTGGCAATCAGGGCTTTTCCTTTTTCTCCGTCTCCGCTAACACTCATCTCAAAATTACCAAATTCCGGAACTCTTCCATGACGAACCAAATTGATGAAGAAGAAGCCCCACTCGATCCAGTGATGGAACGCGTGCGCAAAAAAATGATCAGGCTTCTGGTTATTTCCATGGGTACCATTTTCATTTCGCTTATGGTGGTTGTGTATACGATTGTCTACAAAATAAATACGCTTCCTGAAGATGCGGAAGAAGAAGCGTCCAATAGTTCTCAGATTCAAGCCAGCTTTAATGTGGCTGATTTTCAAGAAACGATTGAATTGAACGCACCTGTTGGGGCAGAACTCACGTCTTCGCAGCTGGAAGGTAATCTACTTGTTCTGCAGTTCCGGCTGCCAAATAGTCAGACCGAAGTCAGGATAATAAACCTGCTATCCGGTGAGGTTGTGAGTACTGTCAGTATCAAGTAAGCGAGGAAATTGGGGCCTAACCGGTCGAACTTGATGTGGCCTGAATAGCTCTGATCCGGTCAGCGAGTGTGCCGACAGGTTTTTCCACATCGTCTTGTGTTTCTTCCTCGGGTTTGTCATTTTCCTGAACTGGTGGGCTTTCAACCAGCTTGGGTATTGGAGAGGCGTCACCTTCCATATTTGCAGACAATGAAGCAATGTGTGCAGCCATGTCATTGATGCGTTCACGCAAAGTGGCGTTTTCCTGTCGTTCATTAGCCCAGTCATTGCTGGCATTAGCGGTCAGATTGCCAAGTTGTTCCTGAAGTTCCCGGTTTTCCTTCTCCAGTTGAGAAACTTCCTGTTTCTTGCTTTCGAGTTCTTCGCGAATCCCAGACATAGCCTGTTCAACATTCTCGTTGGTTGCATCGTTCAAGAGCGCTTCTGTTTTCAGAGCCTGGCTGGCAATTTTGGCTTCCAGTTCAACTGTCTTGGTTTTTTCTTCCAGCAATTGCTTGTTCAAATCTTCCAATTGCTTTGCCTGGTCAGCAGACGGAGCTTCAACAGACGGTGCGTCTCTGTCGCGTTTGCGCAGTTTGGCTTGAAGTTCTTTAAGCTCTTTTTGCGTTTCTTTGGCGGCACTTACCGCTTCACGCCGTTTTTCCTTCTCATTTGCCAGGTCATCTTTTGCGCGTGCCACCTGACCTCTGAGCGTTTGCATACGCTCTTTGGTTTTTTCGGCTTTTTCGTTTTCACCTAAAAGGGCCATCGTCGCCGTATCAGACAGGCTGTCGATCTCGGCATCTTTTGCAACGATTTCTATGCGCTGTGAATTCAAGACATCATCAGCTTCAAGCAGACGCTCGCGTGTGTTTTCCAGATCCTCACGCGTGTTGGTGTAGTCATTTTCCAAACGGGAAA
>CAWUJF010000667.1:0-1943 GCA_963922405.1 uncultured Hyphomicrobiales bacterium
CGCGCCGAGCAACGCTGGAAAATCAACATTTCAGGGAAATGGTACGGTTGGGAGAAAATATTTAAGTTATCAAAACCAGGTACTTATTTTCAGGTAAGGGAAACATAGACCCAATTGATATCATTAAGGCTTTTCAGGCATTCCCCGCACTTTTCATTGCAGTCACGAGTCAAAGTGGCTCACATATCATGCAGGCATTATCCAGTTAGTACCATTCGCAAAACAACGGATGCGAATGGTATTTTTGTTTGGCTAATCTAGTTCACGCCAAGTGTTTTTAGAATCGTGCCAGCCAAAACACCACTTGCTGTTGATTCTAACAGCGTATCCTGCTTATCAGATTTTTCGGATGTATTGGATTTAACAGACTTCTTAGATGCTTTCACTGCAGTTTGGCATAGTTCGAAATTGGACTTCTTGATATCCACTTCCCAGCCATACCCAGCATTTACTCCAACTTTAGCACCGATAACGTTGCAGTCTTCTATTATTACTTTTGCCATTTTCATGACTCCTGTTAAGAGACCGAAATGAGGCTTGACTGCTACCAATAGTTTTGTTTACATATAAAGGAAACGTTATATCTAACCCCATATCGGTTAGTTTTTATTAGTCGCCACGTGATTCAGACGTGGCGACTTTATTTTTATCTGTTACAACTGATTTATGTCGAATCTAATTTGTGATTATTCACCAGATTCTTATGAATTCTGTACTATTTATGTTCTCGTTAGATTCTTCTTAGCCAATAACCCTTACAATTCCTTGAAACTGCTGGCTTTGCCACTGCAATTGAGTGAAGGTGAATAAAAAAACCCACCAATTGGCCACAAAAATCCCGCACCTCAAGCTATTGAAATACATGCACTTTTTGATTCGCATCAGAGAAATTTGGAACGCGATTGCACGGCACATTTTCCCGCACCCTTTATTTCTCTTTATATTTCAAAGGGTTATAGGTGAAAATGGTACGGTTGGGAGGAATCGAACCACCGGCCTCCAGAGCCACAATCTGGCGCTCTAACCAACTGAGCTACAACCGCACAACAATCGTCGTGGGACTGTGGAATAAGGATTTTGCAAACATATTGCAAGCGAAATCCATTACCCGTTCTGAAATTTTATTATATCCCGTTTGTGCCGGATTGTTAACCTTGACTTCAGTCAGTGCACCTAATTGAGCAGTTGTCACTGGACCCCTTCCGCAATGAACGGTATTAACTCTATATTAATGATATTTTTCCGGACGGTTAAGCGAGGTCCCCTACGGCAGGAAATGAACTGGAGCGGCACCGGTTCTAGGGTTTGAGTAGAGCATCGATGCAAGGGCACGAACATTCATATCTGGACCTTTCGGTACTTCCCGAATTGCGGCATTGCATCCTGTCGAATGAAGCTGTCGTTCTTTTCAACAAAGACTTGCGGTCACTGTTATGGGCAAATGCTGCTGGCGCAAAGCTGTTTGGTGGCCAGGGTGTTGAAGATCTCCTCAATGTTACGCTTTCCGACAATCAATCGGTAATCAGACAACTGCGTGATGCTATTGCACAGGTTCAGGACGGCGAACCCATCATCCGTGGTGTGCGAATAAACCAGGGTGTCCGTTCAATCCTGCTACAGTTCGAAATCCGGCAAATCAATTTACCAGGCAATGATCTGGGTTACATGGTCACAAGCCAGGGTGACCAGATAATCACTAATAAAAGCGAAAGCAGCCTTGCAAATATGGCGGTGGAAAGCCTGGACGGCTTTGCTGATGCAGCGGCAGTTCTGGATGACTACGGGTTACCGTTGGCAGCATCACAGAGTTTTGGTGAATTAGGACCGGAGGAGGATACGCTACAGAGCTTGGTTGAAAGCCTGAAGTCAGAAGATGATCGCCTGATCAAGAGACCTGAAACAAGTCTGTCAGGCGTAACTGTTATTGTGGGAATAGCTAGACT
>CAWUJF010000668.1:0-1924 GCA_963922405.1 uncultured Hyphomicrobiales bacterium
GTTCATGGTCCAAGTGGTATCTGATGTTAGGCGCAGCCGACACCGGGCAGGTGGTTATGATCGTGGTGTTAATGGTGAGCTCGCTGCTTAACGTGGTTTATCTGTTAGGGCCCATCGCCAGGGGCTTCTATCTCGCCGATGCCGACAATGAAAAACTGGCCGCAAACGGAATATCCGAAGCACCGTTCTGGTGCGTCGCACCACCCGTTTTCGCAGCAATAGGATGTGTTGTGCTGTTCTTTTATGCCGGTGACATCACTTCCATGCTTGAACCCATGATCGCAGGACAGGGAGGCACGGCTCAATGAGTTCGGAAACCAAAAAGCGCGTTGATAATCTCGCAGATTTGCCCTGGCTTGGTCGAAAACTATTGTGGCTCGACAGTATGAAGAATGTCGATCGCATCGTTTATGGTTTGTATGGCCTCTGTACAGTACTGTTCCTGGCCGACTTTTTATACAAAAAGAAAACCTACCTCGATCTGGAAGACTTGCCAGGTTTTTACGCAATCTATGGGTTTGTCATGTGTGCCGCATTGGTGGTTTGCGCACGGGGCATGCGGGTCTTTCTGATGCGCGACGAAACCTACTATTCCCCGAAAGACGTGGAATCGGAAGAGTATCCTGAACATGACATGGAACGGGAAGAGCACGATGCTTGATTTCTTTCCTCCATACCTCTTCCTCATTTTGGGCGGCCTCATTCTACCGTTGCTGCCCAAGTCCAATCCCAGTCTGAGGGCAGGATTCTCTCTGCTGCTTCCAATTTTCTGCGCAGGAATGATTTGGGAACTGCCCATGGGTGTGCATGGGGTTGTCAATCTTGCAGGTTGGGAACTCACCCTTCTGCGCGTTGACAAACTCTCTGTAATTTTCGGACTTGTGTTCTCGCTCGCGGCATTCCTATCCATGTTGTATGCATGGCACGTACGTGACATCCAGCAGCAAATGGCAGCACCTTTATATGCAGGCTCTGCAATTGGAGCTGTGTTTGCAGGTGATCTGATAACGCTTTTCATCTTCTGGGAAGGTACAGCGATTACCTCTGTATTCCTGATCTGGGCAAGACGCACACAGGGAGCCTTCTATACTGGGTTGCGCTATCTGGTAATTCAGATTGCTTCGGGTGTTCTTCTACTCGGTGGCGTCGCATTGCTTTATCATGAAACGGGCTCGATCGCCTTCGAAGCCATGACACTCGGCACACTTGCCACTTGGATGATATTCCTTGCCTTCGGTATCAAATGCGCTTTCCCGCTACTACACAACTGGTTGCAGGATGCTTATCCGGCAGCGACCGTGACAGGTACGGTAATCTTGTCATCCTTCACAACCAAGCTTGCGGTTTATGCGCTGGCGAGAGGATTCCCGGGAACAGAAATCCTTATTTATATCGGCGCAGTGATGACACTGTTCCCAATCTTTTATGCGGTAATTGAAAACGACCTGCGCCGGGTATTGGCCTATTCACTGAACAACCAGTTGGGCTTTATGGTGGTTGGTGTTGGCATCGGCACAGAGCTTTCCCTCAATGGAACCGCGGCACATGCCTTCGCGCATATCCTTTACAAATCACTCCTGTTCATGAGCGTGGGGGCAGTCCTTTTCAGAACAGGGACGGCCAAGGGTTCAGAACTTGGCGGGCTTTATAAGACTATGCCACTGACCATGATCTTTTGCGTGATCGGGGCAGCGTCCATCTCGGCTTTCCCATTATTCTCAGGGTTTGTGACGAAATCGCTTATTCTGTCTGATGCCGCACATGAAGGCTATTATATCGTATGGGGTATTTTGCTGTTTGCTTCCGCCGGTGTGTTTCACCACTCAGGGATCAAGATCCCGTATTTTGCATTCTTCGCACATGACAGTGGCAAACGACCCAAAGAAGCTCCCACACATATGTTGTTAGCCATGGGGATTACCGC
>CAWUJF010000669.1:0-1903 GCA_963922405.1 uncultured Hyphomicrobiales bacterium
AAACATGATGTTTCAATCCTATGCTTTATTCCCGCACATGAATGTGGAGAAGAACATCGCATTCGGGCTGAAACAGGATAATTGGAACAAATCAGACATAAACAAACGGGTCAGCGAGCTTCTGGATCTGGTGCAACTGGGTGAATATGGCAAACGCAAACCCAATCAGCTTTCGGGTGGACAAAGACAAAGAGTAGCTCTGGCTCGTGCCCTGGCACGTAAACCCAAGGTTCTGCTTCTTGATGAGCCGCTTTCAGCACTTGATAAGAAACTGCGTGAAGAGACACAAAGGCAGCTTGTCACCATCCAGAAAGAAATCGGCACAACTTTCATTATGGTCACGCATGATCAGGAAGAAGCCATGTCCATTGCAACTAGAATAGGCGTAATGGATCAGGCGCGACTCATACAAGTGGACAGTCCGCGCGAAATGTATGAGAGACCTGCCAATCGGATGATTGCCGGATTTATTGGGCAGGTAAACATCTTCGAAGGTGTTGCTAAGGATGGCAAAATTGCGAGTTCCGACACGGACGGCCTTCTGGAAGTAGGTGAGGACCTGTCACATGTGGAGGGTCAAAAGGTTTGGGTTGCGGTTCGGCCCGAACGCATCTTGCTGAAGACAAAGGCTGATGGTGCAGCAGACAAAGCCGCCAACAAAGCCCATGGTAAGCTCTCTGATATCATGTATCTGGGCGGCATCACTCATTTGCAGGTGACGCTCGATAGCGGGAAAACCGTACGCATCACAATATCTGAACACTGGGACGAAGATGAGGCTAAGATCAAGCTTGGTGATGAGGTAGATATTTCATTTGAAAAGAGGGCAGCGCGACTGCTGGTGGAATGATGGAGCGATTGAAACGCTATCTGATAATTCTTCCGCCAATGCTTTGGCTGTTACTGTTTTTTCTCATTCCGTTTCTCGTCGTTCTGCAGGTTTCATTTGCTGACCTGAGATTTGGTCAGCCACCCTATACTCCAGTTTTTGAATGGGATGGCTGGTGGCCCACTTTTGTTGGTGATGGTGAAAATTACGCGTTCCTGCTGTCAGACAGTCTATACATACGATCATACGTAAACTCACTTGTGATAGCAGGCATTGCCTCACTCATTTGTCTGGGCATTGGCTATCCTATTGCCTATGTGATTGCTCGAGCTGAAGCCAAATGGCGAAACACTCTATTGTTGCTGGTGGTGTTACCTTTCTGGACCTCAAGTCTGCTGAGAATTTATGCCTTAATCGGGATGTACTCGACCAATGGCTTTATCAACACAACACTACAGAATATAGGTATCATTTCGGAACCGATACAAATGATGAACACAAATTTCGCTGTTTATTCCGGAATTGTGATCACCTATCTCCCGCTTATGATATTACCGCTCTATTCCACCCTGGAAAAACTGGATGAAGATCTACTGGAAGCTGCCAGTGATTTGGGTGCAAAACCGTTTTCCACCTTCCTGACTGTAACGCTCCCCTTATCAGCGCCTGGCATCCTAGCCGGTTGCCTTTTGGTTTTCATTCCGGCGGTTGGTGAATTTGTGATCCCTGCCCTACTAGGCGGGCCGGAGCAGCTGATGATCGGCAGGACGCTCTGGACGGAATTCTTCGGTAACAGAGACTGGCCGCTTGCATCTTCAGTTGCCATGGTGATGTTGGCGTTTCTGGTTATTCCAATGATGCTCCTTCGAAATTCACAAGGCCTGAAGGAGTAACTAATGAGCAAGCGACATCCACTCATTCTTGCCACTGCCTTTTTAGGATATGCGATCCTTTATATCCCTATCCTTATCATGATCATATATTCCTTCAACTCGTCAAAACTGGTGACTGTGTGGGCCGGATGGTCAACCAAATGGTATGGAGAATTGCTTCAAAACGGTCAGATCGGCGAAG
>CAWUJF010000670.1:0-1902 GCA_963922405.1 uncultured Hyphomicrobiales bacterium
TGATAAGAGCTTGTTGCTGCTCAGACATAGCATCCCACTTGGCCTTGTTGATCATCAACTCAAACGTTGTTGATTGCTGGTGCCAACCAGGGAAGTAATAGTGCTTAGCAACTTGGTAGAAACCAAGGTTCAAGTCGATCGCAGGCTGAGAGAACTCGGTAGCATCAATAGTGCCGCGCTCAAGTGCTGGATAAATATCAGCTGCTGCAAGCAACTGTGTATCAACACCAAGCTTCTGCATCACCTTAGCACCGAGGCCGAAGAAACGCATTTTCTTGCCCTTAAGTTGGTCCAGAGATGTGATCTCTTCACGGAACCAACCGGATGCTTCGGGAGCAATAACGCCACAGATCACTGAGTGGATACCGTTGCGATGATAGACTTTCTGCATCATTTCTTCACCGCCACCGAAGAACAGCCAAGCGGCATATTCAGAAGCAGACGGACCAAATGGCACAGCAGAGAACAGTGCCAATGAAGGCTCTTTACCTTGCCAGTAACCTGGTGTTGACCAGCCTGCATCTACAGAACCGGACTTAACAGCATCAAACAGTTCCAGCGCCGGAACCAGAGCGCCTGGTTCAAAGAACTTGACCTGTACATCACCGCCTGAAGCAGCATTCAGGTTTGTTTCAAGTTGCTTTCCAAGTGTTCCCAGCTGTGTCAAACTGCTTGGGAATGTGGAACCCATTTTCATGCGAACAGGTTCTGCATTTGCGGACGCTACGCTCAATGCAATAGCTGCAGCACCAGCAAGCGCTGCGGTTAGTTTTTTAAACATTAATTTCTCCTCCTAAAGAGCCTTAGAGTACCCGCCCATATTTCCCTTCAAGGACGAGACTCCTGAAAACATAGATTAACATCTGAAAAATATCCAGCACTGATTACGCGATTTTCTATCTTTTTTACATCTGTGCATAAAATAATGTATACGCTATATTCTACCGAAATGGGCATGCGGTAAATCTTATTGACCGGTATTTATTTCCGTGAAATCGCCGATTCAAGCCACACAAGGCCCTCACAAATATCTGATTTTGGACGATATTCAGCGCCGAGGAAGCCAGTCCAACCGTAACTTTGTATTTTTTCAAAGATGAGTGGGTAATTAAGTTTACCAAATTGTGGTTCATTTCGTGACGGAACAGATGCAAACTGTACATGCCCAATTCTATGAAAATTTTGACGGAATTGTTCCAACAAATTGCCGTGAATTATTTCAATGTGATAGCAGTCGAACATAATTTTCAGGTTTGGACTTTTAATTTCCTCACAAATTTTTACAGCGTCATCCAGGTTTGAAAGGAAGTAACCCGGCACATCTTTGCGGTTAATGGGTTCAATTAGAATGGTTATTTCGCGCTCTGCTGCAAGACGGGTGGCGTGCTCCAAGTTCTCACAAAAGGTATCGAAGGTGCCGGTACTAAATTCAGCTTTTCCCGACATGACATGAACCATCTGGCAGCCTGTCTGATGAGCAAAACTGATTGCTTCTTCGATATGTTCTTTAGCTTTGTTTTTCTTCTGAGCAATTGCTGCAAAACCAAACTCTCCAGCAGACAAATCCCCCGGCTTCGTATTCAAGCTTAAAAACTCCAAATTGTTTTCTTTCAGAGCTGCTATGATGGAAGACGGATCAAAATCATAGGGCCAGTGGGTTTCCACTGCCAGAAAGCCTGCTTCAGCCGCGTATTTGATTGCTACGTCAATTGGTAGGTCGTTCCATAGAAAACCTAAATTTGCCGAAAATTTCAAACTGGGTTCTCCATACAGTTTGCAGGTTTATTCCTTGCCAAGTAACCCGGCAGCTTTAGCAAAAAATTCCTCGGATCCAAAATTCCCAGACTTTAATGCAACAACTAATTTTTCATTAGCTCTTAGCGCTGGAACACCAGGATCGAC
>CAWUJF010000671.1:0-1878 GCA_963922405.1 uncultured Hyphomicrobiales bacterium
GGACTTGCATCCGATCTGTTAAGCCGCGCCGGCGCATCCCTTGTTACCATGGGTGTAGGTGAGAGCGTAACGGCAATGGAGACTGGTGTTCTTGATGCAACTGACCTTGCTAATGTGGCTTTGAATGTCGCTCTGGGTATGCACAATCAGGCAAAATACTCTGTACTGGCAAGACATTCGATGGCTGTGACGGAGATGAGTGTTTCAAAGTCAAAATGGGATAGTATTTCTCCTGAAAATCAGGCCAAATTTGAAGCAGCATGTAATGCCATGTCTGACAGCTTGAAGGGTACGCTCAGCGATGAAGATGCAGCTGCTGAGAAAAAGGCAAAGGGTGAACTGGGTGTAACGTTCGTCTCTTTTGGAGATGATGATGCCAAGAAGTTCCGCTCCATGACCAGCGAAGTTTGGACTGACTGGGGCGCGAAAAGTGGCGATGCACAATCGATTGTTGACAGTCATAAATCGTTTATGTCGTCTATCGGTCTGAGCAACTAACTGCTGATTGGCCGTGCTCTGCGCGGCCAACGGTTTCCAGGATCTCAATATGATTCTTGATAGGATAGCCATCTGGTGCGGGCGCACCTCAATGTGGTGTTTTGCGATAATTGTGCTCATCATGGTTTATGAGGTTGTGGCACGTTATGCATTCAACGCCCCCACAATCTGGGCCCATGAAAGCGCCGTATTACTTGCAAGTTTGGCCTTCGTATTTGGTGGTGCCTATTGCATGGCTGAGGGCACTCATATGCGTATAACGCTCCTGGTGGATAAGCACCCCAAGTTCAAGCGCTTTTCTGATCTGATATCTCATGTGGTTGGATCAATCTATTTAGCGGGCCTTACCTATGCCGCCTGGAAGATGGTGGAACGTGCTGTCTGGCGGTTTTCCCTTTCAGGTGAGTGGGACCCTGAACGCTCAGGCAGCACCCTCAATTCACCCTTGCCAAGCTATTTGAAAATCGTGCTCCTGATTGGCTGCGCGTTGTTCTTGCTGGTTGTTCTGCGGCAATTCTTCAGCAGGGTTTCCAGAAAACAGGAACCGGAAGTCTAATGGATATCGGCACAATTACGGCGCTCATAATTGCTGCAATGGCCGTTCTCCTTGTGCTTGGCGTGCCATTGGCTTTTGTTTCCGGTGCTATTGCTGTTGTACTGGCGGTGAGCCAATTCGGTTTCAATGCGCTTTTCATCGTAGGTAGCCGGACGGTCGACTTTCTGGATAGTTTCGCGCTCATTGCTGTCCCAATGTTTGTGCTGATGGCATCAATCATGGAGAAGTCTGGTGTAGCGCGGGATCTTTATCGTGCCTTTCATGTATGGGCTGGCGGAATCAGAGGTGGTGTCGGTGTAGTTACTACCGGTGTTGCAGTACTTCTTGGAGCTACAACCGGGATAATTGGTGGTGAAATCGTTCTTCTGGGACTGATCGCTTTACCGCAAATGTTAAATCTTGGATATGACAGGAAACTGGCAATCGGTACAATAACAGCCGGTGGCTCGCTGGGGACTATGATCCCACCCTCGATTATTCTGATATTCTATGGTCTGACTGCGGAAGTTTCGATCTCGCACTTGTTTCTCGCAACCCTGGTTCCCGGGTTAATGTTGGCAAGCTTCTACGTGGCTTACATCCTGATCCGTTGTGGGCTTAATCCCGAATTGGGTCCACCGTTGACGCCAGAAGAGCGGGACATGCCATTGTCAGAGAAGCTTGCTCTTTTCAAAGGCGTTGCCTTGCCGATGCTTGTGGCTGCTGGGGTTCTGGTTTCCATTTATGCGGGCTTTGCATCAATCACTGAAAGTGCCGCACTGGGTGCATTTGGAGCAGCGGTCGCCGCCTGGATACGCAACCAATTCAACTTCGCTCTTCTTAGA
>CAWUJF010000672.1:0-1874 GCA_963922405.1 uncultured Hyphomicrobiales bacterium
AACGAAAGTACAGCGTCCGTGGAGGAACGCTTTTAGGGGGTGATCTGTTCGATTTTTGGGCAGGGCCATTCTATGTTGGCTTCTTCGGGGTCCTGACCATATTCTTTGCAACCCTCGGGACTGCACTGATCATCTATGGCGCTGCACTTGGACCGACCTGGAACATCTGGCAGTTGAGCATTAACCCACCGAGCGATGAATATGGCCTTGCTTTGGCACCGATGGCCGAAGGAGGCCTCTGGCAAATCATCACTTTCTGCGCGACCGGCGCGTTTATCGCATGGGCGCTCAGGGAGGTGGAAATTTGCCGAAAGCTGGGCATGGGCTATCATGTGCCGTTTGCCTTCAGCATTGCTATACTTGCCTTTGTTTCGCTGAATATTTTCCGCCCGATTTTGATGTATATCAAGGATGGCGGTGAATCCGGCTGGTCGCATGGCTTCCCCTATGGAATTTACTCACACCTGGAATGGGTAAACAATGTTGGCTACGCCTATGGGAACTTCCACTATAATCCGGCGCATATGATCGCCATTACCTTCTTCTTCACGGTGACGCTTGCGCTCGCGCTGCATGGCGGCTTGATCCTGTCCTCGACAAACCCGGGCAAGGGTGAAGAGGTCAAGACACCTGAACATGAAGATACCTATTTCCGCGACTTTATCGGCTACTCTGTCGGTACACTGGGCATTCACAGACTGGGTCTGTTCCTTGCACTCAACGCAGTGCTTTGGAGTGCCATTTGTATCATCATTTCCGGTCCGTTCTGGGATGATCTGTGGAGTGAGTGGTGGACTTGGTGGCTCGAATTGCCAGTCTTCCCGCAGGATGACCTGGTCCGCGAAATTGGCGATCTGCCGTATCTCGATTAATAGGAGAGGATGACATCATGAAAAATTATCAAAACATCTTCACCGTCATTCAGGTTCAAGGTCCTCCGGCCAGCGGTATTCCGCTGCCGAGAGGCGACGACCCAAGAATTGGCAAAGGTTCGCTCAATTACTGGATTGGTAAATTCGGGAATGCCCAAATTGGTCCGATTTATCTCGGTACGCTGGGTCTGATTTCCCTGATCACCTTTCTGATTGCGTTTAACATTATTGGCCTCAATTATTGGGCGCAGGTGGATTGGGATCCTGTGCAATTTGTGCGTCAATTGTTCTGGTTGTCGCTTGACCCGCCACCGGAAAAATATGGCCTGAAGGTACTGCCACCTCTTGAGGAGGGCGGCTGGTTCATGATTGCCGGTTTCTTCCTGACCGTGAGTGTGCTCACCTGGTGGCTTAGAACATATCGCAGAGCGAAGGCTCTTGGCCTTGGCTATCATGTGCCGATCGCCTTTGCCTCAGCCATCTTCCTGTTCCTTGTTTTGGGCTTTATTCGCCCGCTTATGATGGGTAGCTGGTCTCATGCGGTGCCATATGGAGTGTTTTCACATCTGGATTGGACGAACAACTTTTCTCTGATTTACGGGAACCTGTTCTATAATCCGTTCCACGCACTCTCGATTGTGTTCCTTTATGGCTCGGCTCTGTTGTTTGCCATGCACGGTGCGACCATTCTGGCGGTGAGCCGATATGGTGGTGATCGCGAGATTGAGCAAATTACGAACCGGGGTACAGCCTCTGAACGTGCTGCTCTGTTCTGGCGCTGGACCATGGGCTTCAACGCCACCATGGAATCCATTCACCGTTGGGCCTGGTGGTTTGCGATGTTGACGACGCTTACCGGCGGCATCGGGATCCTGCTCACAGGCACTGTGGTTGATGACTGGTCAGCTTGGGCCATCAAGCACGGTATGTTGCACGAAAGTGGTACCAATATCCGCTGATCAAGTTTACACATCAGACGAAGATCAAAGGGCGCCGATGGCG
>CAWUJF010000673.1:0-1870 GCA_963922405.1 uncultured Hyphomicrobiales bacterium
AAGAGGGCACAGATGATAAAGAGGCGCTTGCTAATAAATTGACCGACCCCCGTTACAAGGAGCTGGTAGAAGTTTTCAACTTCAATAAATTTTCTGAAGCCACCACAAGTTTTGACCGGGCACAACAGGGTGTGATTGATCGTTACTATCAGCAGACGCTTGAACTGGAAGCAGGACAGCAAAATACAGGTGCACGGCTTGCCATTTATTTTGAACGCAAGGCCGCTGAAATCGAAACGCCACTTGAATTGCTTGCCGATAAGGCACTCATACAGGTTGTGCGAACAGCCTTGGCCATTCCGGAACAAACCGGCTTGCTTGATCTGGATAGACAGTCTGAACTTATTTCGTCCAGGCTTGATATTGAGGACTTGAAAGATCCGGAATTTGTTCGCGATTTCACGAATCGTTTTCTGGCGCTTTGGGACTTAAACAATCCTGCAAATGTTTCAGTGCCACCACTTATCAGTCCGAGCGGACCACAAAGTCTTTCGCTCAGTCTGATTTCCACCATCCAGACTTTCAGACGTTCGTAACCGTTTGTTCGCATCAGGAGAAAACTAAATGGAATCTTCACTTTACGTTGCTGTGGCTGCACAGCGTAACATGCAAAAGCAGCTTACGGTTATCGCCAACAACATCGCTAATATGAACACCACCGGTTTTAGAACCGAAAATGTGGACTTTAAAAGCATTGTTTCACAGCAACCGAATGAGGATGTCTATTTTCCAACCGCTGCTAAACTCTATCCTTCGTTGGAGCAGGGAGCACTGGAGCCAACAGGTAACCCGCTTGATGTGGCTTTGACAGGAAGTGGCTGGTTCTCCATTGCTACCCCACAGGGGCCGGCTTATACGAGAGATGGACGCTTCCAGATTAGTGGCCTGGGTGAGCTGCAAACACTTCAGGGGTTCCCGGTTTTGGATGCGGGTGGATCACCCATTCAGCTTGATCCCCGCAGTGGGCCACCCGACATAACAGCAGACGGAAGAGTGTTATTGAATTCCAGGTTGGTAGCCAATATCGGGGTGTTTGAAGTTTCCCAGGATCAGCTCGAAAGCAGGTTCACCAACTCAGCCTTCTTCGCTTCATCTCCAGGCATTCCGCTTGCACTAGACGGGAACAATGCCTTGAAACAAGGTTTCATTGAAAATTCCAATGTTAACCCGATCAAGGAATTGGCCAATCTGATTGCCATTACAAAGGGATTTGAAAGCGCCACCAGCATGATTGAACGTGCAGATCAAAGCGTGTCACGCGCTGTTAGTGAACTCGGTAGCCGCTAAGCGGATTTCCTGCCAAAATGGCATGAAAATTGCATATTTTCTTCTGAAAACTTCAGAAGAGGATATGAATTATGCTTCACTGGAAAAACAAACCCATCGACCGTTTGTCTAAAGCGGAATTGCAGCAAGCCCTTGCAGATTCAGTAGAAACTGTGCTTGTCACGCAAGATAAAACGGACGAAGACGAGTCATTTACGAGTTTTGTCTTGGGTATTCTAACCGGCTGTGTACTGGCGGTTATTGGGATTGGCATAGCAACCGCTTTTTAGGTTGCTATGTCCAATTTGGGAACATAATTCGCGTTATGCGAACTTACCGGCCTTCTCAAATAGCATTTTCGTAAATGCATCAAAGATCCTGTGCATGGCCGGACGCTTGTAGGGATAGATTTCCACCGGATCCATATCATGCACCAGCAGAGCGTTATCTGCTTCAAATACGACCAGGTTGCCCGCTCTATCAACTCCACAATCAATTCCGAAATATTCCAGGCCTATGGCATCCGCAATAGCATCCAGTTGTGGCTGATGCCTTGAAGCAAAGGTATTTTCGAAGTCAGACATGAAAGCTTCTTCTTCTTTAC
>CAWUJF010000674.1:0-1857 GCA_963922405.1 uncultured Hyphomicrobiales bacterium
AGTGAAAATACGTTGATGCCTGCGACAATACGCTGAAAGCCTACGAATAACGGCAAACCTTCAAACCAGAATGCGGTGAGCGCTGCGATACCAAGCGCGAAGGCAACCGGCGTGCCAATGATGACACAGAATGCAAAAGTCCCCAGTAATAATAAGAGCCCCAATTTTCTATCCCTGTTCTATACTGTCTTTGCGTTCGTCACGTCCGAGAAACAGGCGTATCAAGTGCCCCACTGAAAACAGGAAGAGTAGCGCCCCGCAGATGGTCAAAGGCAAAGAACGCAAGCCCTCAGACCATTGGATGAGCGGGATCAAAGTATTCCATTTGAAAATGGTGAGCTCGGTTCCATACCAGAACATCATTGCACCAAAGACTGCCATGAGCACATCTGAAATGAGGACAAATATAGTCCGAAGCCATGAAGGCACGATGTTTCGAAAAACGACAACTGACAAATGAGTATGCTGATGCACACCAACTGCAGCCCCGAAAAAGGCAATAACCATCACTAACAGTAGCGAAACCTGTTCTACCCAGGTTGGCGTGTCATTGAGGACATATCTGCCGAATACCAGCCAGGCAAAAATAGTGGTCATTGTGACAAGGGCAACACCCGCCAAAATCAAGCAAACCTGCGAGATCACATCGCTGAGTTTTTCCAGTAGCAGGAGATAACGCGGAGGAGGTTTTTGCTCGGTCATAATGAACTTCGTAAACGCCCGATCTTACATTAAAGGCCGGGCGTCTTTCGATCCTTTTACACCAAAGGTTACTCAGTCGCTTTGGCTAGGTCCACCAGCTTCTGCATCTCCGGGTTCGCTTTGAGATATTCTGCGTATACTGCATCCATTGCAGACTGGAATGGTGCCTTATCTGCAATCTCATTGACCTTGATGCCTGCGGCCTCCACATCCTTACGCGCTTGGTCAGACTGCACAGCCCAAAGTTCACGTTGATAAAGGGCCGCCTTTTCAGCAGCTTCTTTAACCGCTGCCTGCAGTTCAGGAGACAATGCATCATACTTGGAAGTATTCACGCAGATACATTCCGGGATGATCAAATGCTCACTGAGTGAGTAATGCGTCGTCACCTCATAGTGACCAACATTCTTGAAAGACGGGAAATTGTTCTCCGCCCCATCAACAACACCTGTTTTGAGCGCCTGTTGAACTTCTGAGAAAGCCATGGGAGACGGGTTACCACCCAAGGCCGAGATCATGGACGTGTACAGATTGTTGTTCATGACCCGGATCTTCAAACCTTCCACATCAGCTGGCGTGTTGATAGGCTTTTGCGCATAAAAAGATCTGGCACCCGCATCAACCCATGCAAGAGGTTTGATGCCCGCATCTGCCATTGCATTGCCCATGATATCGCCAGCCTCGCCATCAAGAACCCGGAACATATGTGGCACACTCTTGAAGATGAATGGCAGTGATACAAGATTAGCCTCTTTGACCATGGGACCAATCGGACCGAGATTAAAGTTTCCAACTTCTATAGCACCTATACGAACTTGCTCAATTGCATCTGGTTGAGTACCAAGTACGCCACCATGAAACACCTGGACTTTGATTTCACCTTTAGTGGTTTCCTCCACAAGCTCTGCAAACTTGTCCATGGCAGCAGTGTTTGGATGGCCATCATGGTGGATGTTCCAGGCCCGCCATTCCGCGGCATTCGCAATCCCGCAAACCATAGCAAGCGCTGTTGCTGCTCCAAGCAATTTGGCTGTAAATTTATTGATCATTGGTTCCTCCCTAGAAAAATGAAGTTTGGTTTGTGTGTGATCGACAATCGGCCGATCAGGAAAAATACAAGCCCCCGTTGATGTCGATATTGGCACCGGTGATGAA
>CAWUJF010000675.1:0-1857 GCA_963922405.1 uncultured Hyphomicrobiales bacterium
AATAGTGAATCCCCGTCCGGAAAACAGACCGATCACACGCGCCAGGACACCCGGCTGGGTATCCACCAATACGGCAAGCACATGGGTGCGCGGCTTTTCTTTGCTTTCGACGATGAAATACGCCGAACCGGTTGGTTGTTGTTGTGCGTTCATGACGCTTTCTCCAAATATGACTTGTTTGAATTCAGGTTGATACGGGCAACAGCGACGCCCGCAAGGATAATGAGCAAGGCCCAGACCGCATTTGATGGCAGGACTTCATTGATGAAGATGATCGCCCAAAGAACACCAAACACGGGAACCAGGAAATTGATTTGAGACAGAAAGCCAGCACCCTGTCTTTGAACGATGGCAAAGAGCAACAGTGTACCAATCGCCGTGGGTACAACTCCAAGTAAAATCAGGGACCACCATGTCCCGGCTGAGATCGTCAAATTCCATGGGGAATCGAGATAGAAGCTGAAAGGCAACAGCATGAGCGCAGACGCCATCAGAACGGCTGTCGAAACAGCGATTCTCGGCATTCCGGTCAAGCGTTTGGAAATAATCGCGTGTACCGCGTAACAACACGCCGCGGCCATGATGGCATATTGGCGGATGGTTTCGTCACCAAGCGTTGCCAGTTTATCAAATCCGATCAACACAGCCACGCCAAGCAGGCCCAGGCAGAACCCGATCACTTTGAAAACGTTCAGCTTTTCATCATTGGTCATGAAATGCGCCATCACCAGTGTGATCAAGGGCATTACTGCCATCAGAATTGCGGTGAGGACTGCATCCACTCTTTCCTGACCCCAGGAAATCAGAAAGAACGGCATGGCATTGCCAAAAAAACCCGCCACACAGATAACCTTCCAGTGCGGCAACAACGGCATCAACTTCTGCCCTGCCCAGAGCATGACAACGCCGACAAAAATGGTAGCTACCAACAAACGGATAAACACGATTGTTGCCGGCGGCACTTCCGCCACAGCCACTTTTGTGAGCATGAAGGCAAGGCCAAAGATGGCTGCCAACAAGGTCAGCAATCCATAATCAGCAGCAAGCTTTTTGGTTCCCTCACTCATGCACTGGCTTCTTCCGGCAAATAAAACCGCTCGCTGACTGTCTCACCTTCTTCATAGTGGTCGACAAACCACGGTTCTTTGAATGCCTCCTCTTTCCAGGCCAGGAAAGCAGGATGGTTCAATACAGCATCCATATATTCACGGGCCTGATCACTCACCGGGATCTGGTATGTATCAAGCCTCGTCACAACGGGAGCGTACATCGCATCCGCGCAGGAAAATTCGCCATACATAAATGGACCACCCTGCCCGAAACGGCTTCTGGCATCAGCCCACATTGCTTCAAGACGGTTCACATCCGCTTCCACTTCCTTTCCACGAAACTTGTACTCGAAACGTGCAGTGAGGTTCATCGGGCATTGAGAACGTAGTCCCGTAAACCCGGCATGCATCTCGTTACAGGTTGAACGCGCATGGGGTCTTGCAACCGGATCGGCAGGAAAAATGTTCTTGTCCGGAAACCGCTCCGTAATATGACCAACGATTGCAAGGCTTTCCCAGACCGTTGCTTCACCATCAACCAGCACCGGAACTTTTCCCGTTGGCCCATATTTCAACATCTGATCTTTAGTATCGGGTTTGTACATGGCAATGAGCGTTTCTTCGAACTCGATATCAAAAGCCTTAAGCAGCATCCAGGCTCTCAAAGACCAGGATGAATAGAGCTTGTTTGCGATAATCAGATGCATGGGTTTACTCCAACGGTTAAACGAGTTGCTTGCCTTTTTCGTCAATCGCTGTGCTGACCGCCTCATCCGTAGCTTCATCCGGCAACAGCATCTCATTGTGC
>CAWUJF010000676.1:0-1854 GCA_963922405.1 uncultured Hyphomicrobiales bacterium
GTGTCCATAACCATTTCATTTTTTGTGCTGCTGTTGTTGGCATTTAGTCGAGAAAACCTCAATTTATGGGACTTCAATGTTTATGTGACAGCAAAAAACGCATTACTGGAAAGTGGCAGCCCCTATTTCGAGAGGGAGAGCCTTCGCTTCATCTATCCGCCTTCATCCATACCGCTTTTGTATCTGATATCGGACAGTGAACTCTACAAAACGCTTTATTTTTCAATAGTTGGCGCGTTATGGCTTTCAATACCAGTGTTCTTTAGCAGAACGATTGTGCAGTGGGTTGCTGCAACATCCATATTTTTATTTGTCTTTGGCAACCACGGCTATATCACGCTTTTTACCGGCAATCTGGCGCCCTTGTTGTATTTTATGGCTGCGGCAGTTTCTCTTGCTTTTTGGATGGATAAAGTTTCAATCAGTACGTTTGTGCTCGTAATTCTGGCTATTTCACTAGTTAAACCATTTTATTTAGAATTTCTGATATTTGTTTGGTTTAGAAAGGATTTCTTATCGTTTCTTCTAGCTAGTTTGATATCTACAGCCGGCTTTTTCGCTATCAATGCTGTATTCTATCCAGAGTTGTTTTCCCAGTTTGTTCATGCGCTGAAAGTGGATCGCTATGATTCAGAAATTTTTGGCATTACCCTGTTCAGTTATTTAACATCATTTGGGCTTTCGTCCTTTATAGGATTGTTTTTACAGCTCTTGTGTATTGGCGTTTTATTCATTTTGTTCATTCAGCGCGCACCTGGAATGACTATGACGCAGCAGTTTTCTGCACTTTTTATTCTTGCGGTATTCATAAACCCGAAACATATCAGCTATGACTTGATGGTTGCAGTTCCACCACTTGTATTCATGCTTTTACAAAGCCCAAAACGAACTGCGTTACTTGGATTTTTGGTGCTAATCGTGGTTTCCGTCTTTGATATGGGGATTGCGAAAGAGCTCTATTTCCAGTGGTGGCTAGGATATGTGGGAGTGCTCCTCATAGTTTTACTGAGCAATTCGCTGCAAATCCGGTATCAGGATTTGCCGAGAGCTGTTATTTGGCCGGCAAATCAACGGTCGATTACAAAACCTTGATGTGTCGATCATTGACCCTTTTTCTTCGCGACCTATAGTTCTTATTAACGTTGGAGGATTTCATGTCGGATGCAACAATGAACAACCCTGATAGCGAACAAATCCAGAAGAGGGGATACGCGCTTTCCATGCGCATCATTCATTGGCTGATGGCTGCCATGATGCTTTACGTGATTGTAGTTGGTTTTTTGATGGGCAACGGTTTCAAGGTGGGGCCTCACTACGATTATCATCGGGCGACTGGATTTCTGCTTCTTATACTGGTGATACTTAGGTTCGTTCTGAAATGGATTTCACCTTCACCAATACCAAAATACACTGGTGAACCCGGTTTTCAGCAAACTGCTGCACGCGTTGTTCACGGTCTACTTTATACCATGCTTGTTGTACAACCCATTCTTGGTTGGTATGCGACCAACGCCTGGGGTGTGGCGAAAATCCCGTTTTTCGGTATCACGCATCTTCCGAGAATCGCTGAAAAAGATAGGGAACTCGGTAATATGCTACTGGAAGTTCACCATTATATGGGCTTGTTTGTGGCTGCCTTGTTGCTCATTCACATAAGCGCGGCGCTTTTCCATCACTTTGTAAAAAAAGACGAAGTTCTGATGAGAATGGTGCGAGGCTGATCAGGCCGGGTGACGCCTTGCCAATACACAAAATGAAGGTCCATTGGGGTGATCTGGCATTTCCTGTGCCACATCGATTTGGTTATAACCCAACACTCTCAATGCTTTGAGAATGTCTTCCTTTTCAATCCAG
>CAWUJF010000677.1:0-1847 GCA_963922405.1 uncultured Hyphomicrobiales bacterium
CGGTTGGGCCACACGGCACTGGCATTGATAACGATCATAGGAAGCGTGGTTCACGCCCTGCTCATTGAGGGGACTATGGAACCGATAAGCAAAGTAGTTCTGTGCGTTCTCGTTGTGGCGGCAACGCTCAAAGTCCTGTTTGATTTGCGCGTCTGGGTAATCGGGAAGAGGGCAGGCAGTAGAACGACTACCAGCTAACTCAGCCGCCCTTCGTAAGATCTTCTGCCAGCATGAGGGCATTACCGTCGGGATCGTAGAATGTGGCGGTCTTCACCATGCCTTCGATCACATCCGTTGGACCGTCAAAGCGCACATTAGCCTTTTCCAGATTGCCCCGGGTTTCTTCAATGTCGGGAGTTCCAAAGACAGGCACGCAATTGCCGGGCGCGGCGTCAACCTGCTCACCAAAACCGATGGTCACACCCTTGGTGTTGGTCTGAACTTCGGACCAACCCGCTTCATCGGCATGATAAACCACTTCGAATCCCAGCATCTCCTTGTACCAGTTGGCACTTTCGTGCCGGTCTTTCACAGACATTGCAATTGTGATCGTATCATCCAGCTTAGCGAGCGCCATGGTCTTCCCTTTCAACATAAAATATAGTAACTATACTTTATGGACATAAAATCATTTGTCAACATCACTTCTCGCGCCTGGGCCTTGCCCATTTTATCAAGCATGCATACCGGGACCCCGGGCCGGCAGGCAGCGTTGATCACTGCCACAGGTGCGAGCAGAACCGCCTTTGCCCAAAGCATGGATCATCTGATCCAGTCTGGTCTGCTGGAACGCAATCCAGGCCACGGCCATCCTTTGCGTCCCGAGTTCCGCTTGACGAAACTGGGGATTGCGGCTGCCGAAATCGCAGCACAGGTGCAAAATGTTTCCGGAAAAGATGATCAGATCCTGTTGCGCAAAGCCTGGACGCTGCCGGTACTCACCACGCTTCACAAGCCAAACCAGTTTGGTCAGATAAAGAAAAGCCTCGCTTCAATCACAGACCGGGCGCTTTCCCAATCGCTCCAAACTATGGAGGAAAAAAAATGGGTTCAACGCCAGGTAGATCTGACTGCAAGACCACCCAGACCCATCTATTGCGCAATTAATACAGGCGCTGCAATCAGCAAGGTCACGAGCCAGGCCATATCTTTGTGAGGCGAATGAAAGGCTTATCGTCAAGCATCTGATTAATAACGAAAAATATCTGGATTCGCCAATGACCGATTTCTTGGTTACACTGCTGCGGCGCTAGAGGGATGACATGGCAACACCGCAACTGGATGATCTTCTGAATATCTCGTTTGGATTGAGCGAAGCTGTGCTGCAGCAAAACAAGTGGCCGGATGCTTTGCAAAACATGGCTGATTTGTTCAACGGTTCATTTGCCACATTCGAGTTGATTGACAAAAAAACCGGACAACATCTCCAACATCAAGACAGTTCAGACATCGAAATCCAGCAGGAGTATCTTGGTTATTACATGCCGAAAAACCCGCGCATAGCGTTCGGCAATCAGGCAGATACGCCCAGGGTCTTGCATGACAACTTGTTCATCTCTGAGCGGAATATGAAGCGGAATGAGTTCTATGTGGATTTTCTGCAACCCTATGATCTGCGGTACTTTCTTTCCTATAAAGCCTATGACACGCCTGACGTAATCGGTGTTTTCACCATCCAGAGAGGCATAAACTCTGGTCCTGCTGACAAGTTTGAACTTTTGGCCATGGAAAAGCTGTCATCAACCCTTTCAAACATTGCAAATCTCCAGATCAATCACAGTGAGGCGCTTGGCCATCTGTACAATCTTGAAAACATGTTTGCCACGCTAAGCGATGGTGTCGTATTT
>CAWUJF010000678.1:0-1842 GCA_963922405.1 uncultured Hyphomicrobiales bacterium
GGTCATGACTGACGGCTTCAAGCTAGCTGATGATTTCAAGAAGCAGTATCCGGAAGAGTATGAATTGCTGACCCGGGTTCCGATCCCTCATCGTAGATTTGTGGAAGATGTGGGCTTGCGTGCTGAAGCCCCGGTCATCAGTCTCGACTATTTCGGCAACATTTCACAGTTCCGGCTTAATGAACGGACAATGGGGCCGATTGATTTGCCAGAAGAGCTGATTGAGCCAACTTATGATGCGCTACAGAAGATGTTTGAATTGTCTTACGATCGTAAATACCACATGCATCATTTGCTAATGCACGGGGAGGCATTGGTATTTGATAACGCACGTGTGCTGCATGCACGAACCGGATTTAACGGCAACCGCCATGTGCGCCTCACCCATGTGGGTAGTGATGAGTTTTATAGCCGGTGGCGGCAGCTTCGGAGCAGATTGAATGGAGATATCAATCTAGTTTAAAGCCCGTTCCCAGTTCTGGTCGGCGAAGATGTCTTTCAGCCGATGCCGATTGGTTTCAAACCAGTCTTCAATATCTGTGAGTGCATTTTCTCCAGCCAGATAGCGGTCTATCAATTCCTTCATCTTGTCTTTGCCGAATGATGGAAAGTGACCGGCGTGGAAAACTTCTGCGCCAAGGTTTTCAATGCGTTGTAGCGTTCTGGCATAAATCTCTTTGTCTGAGTGATACAGGTTATCAAGCAATTCCCCGTCGTAGAGCGCATCTCCTGAAAACAAGGTCTTTGTCTTAGTTTCCCAAAGTCCAATAGATCCAGGCGAATGACCGGGCAGGTGAAGTATTTGAAATGCCTTGTCACCTAAATCCAACACGTCACCTTCATCCAGATATCCAGTGAGGGGAGCAGCTTTGACCTTGTAGGTTTCAGGTGAGAAATCCGGGTGCTGCTTCAGATCCACAATGCCGATGCGGGTCCAGGACCCTTCATATACCATTTTCGGATTGGTTGGATTTGCAAGAATATCAGCCTCGGCAGGATGGCCCAACCGATCGTCGAATTCATGAAGGCAACCGGAATGATCAAAATGACAATGGGTTACAACCGCCTTGATGGGTTTGTCGGTTTGCTGCATTACCCAATCCTTCAATGGATCGAGCCCCATACCGGTGTCTACGACCAGATCGAAATCACGGCCACGCACGTGCCATATGTTGCAGCGCATGAAATTCGCCACGCCAGTTTCCTGGATGACGGAAACATCATCACCGAGCCTTATCGCCTTATATGCCATTACCACATTGCTCCCGCATTGATCTGGATGTCTTCATTGGTTAGAGCCGGCACCTCTTCGGAGCAGCAAAAGGCTACGAGTTTTCCCACTTCTTCTGGTGATACGACCCTGCCTTGGGGATTGGAAGCCTCTAGCTTTAACCGTGCCTCCTCCCTGGTCTGATCTTTTGCCTTCGCATGGCGATCGATTGCCCTGTCCATCATTGGGGTATCGATCCAGGTGGGACTGATGGAAACGCATGTAATGTTGTGAGGAGCACCTTCAACTGCGACGGCTTTGCTCAAGCCGATGACCCCTGCTTTTGAAGCACAATAGGCGCCGTATTTCGAGGCTCCCACATGGCCTGCAGTGGAGGAGATGTTTACTATCCGGCCGAAGTTCTGTTCGACCATTCCAGGATAAACTGAACGGATCATACGGAATACACCGTTCAGGTTGATATCTATCTGATCGAACCAGTCTTCATCCCTGTGATTTGTGATTTCAGTCTCCCGGAAAATTCCGTGGGAGTTCACGAGTATGCTCGGCGGTTCAAACTCTCTACTCACTTCCGTGATGAAATTGGTGACAGAGGTTTGATCAGCAACGTC
>CAWUJF010000679.1:0-1842 GCA_963922405.1 uncultured Hyphomicrobiales bacterium
AATTGTGTGGAGATGAACATGCCGGAAGAAATCAAATTTTACAGAACGGGTGATCCTTACGGGTGTTTCTCCAATTTCTCAGCACATCCGATCCTTATCGAAACGACGTGGCCCACCAGCGAGCACTATTTTCAGGCTCAGAAGTTTCTGGATGGCGAGTTGCAATCAAAGTTTTTGCATGAGAAATCTCCGATGAAGGCCGCAAAAATGGGTCGTAATCGCGATTGGCCACTTCGCCCAGACTGGGATGCAATCAAGGACGACGTAATGCGAACCGCTGTCAGAGCGAAGGTCGAACAGCATTCAGATGTGCGTGAAACGCTGCTTTCCACCGGCAACGCAATCATCATCGAACATACGTCCAACGATAGCTATTGGGCTGATGGAGGTGATGGATCCGGCAAAAATATGCTGGGTAAAATCCTGATGGAAATCCGTGATGAGTTGACGAAAAGTGGATAAACCACTGAACCATGCTTTCTACGAGTTTGCTTCAGCGTTCCAGTTATTCATCTAAGCTATCGGTCTTTTGATTTTCCTGATCAAAATTTGCCAGCGCAAACCACCAGCTCAACCCAAGAGCAGCAAAACACGCCATCAGCACATAAACCCCGACCGAGGGTTGAATAATCGTCCATATGACCGCCACTACCACCAGGATCAAAGAAATTATGAGAGGGGCAAGTGGCCAAATTGTTTTTCCGGGGTCATCACTCGCCATATTACACCTGTTCTCAGTTCCACATCTCGATCAACTGTATAAGATTTCCGCACGTATCATCAATCACCGCCATTCGAACAGGGCCTCTTTTTTGTAAAGCTAGTTTCTGAGGAGCGTTTATAGAGTGGGACAAGTCTTCTCCTAAGTGAAGTGCTTCATACACCAAGGATCAGTTGTCCGGAAGCTTGATTTCTTCAAGATAATCGAACAATAAGAGGTATGGAAAAATTACACATCTCTTTGTTGCCGAATTATTGGACACTCCTTCGGTCATTGCACCGATAGATAGGTCGTATTCACTGAATAGACTTAATGATGATAATTTTCAGGAGATGAATGATGACCATACCGCAGGTGGTGGAACACCTAGTGTTTGAAATTTCTGACTTTGTTGACCCTCGGTTTTGCCAAGAGATAATCGATTTGGCTAAGGGTCAAGGCTTTGAACAAGCGACCATAACTTCACAGGACGGAACAGCAGTAGAACCCGATATTCGCAACAACGATCGTATAATATTAGACGACATGGATTTGGCTTTTAAATTGTGGCCGAAAGTGTCACCTTATTTTGAACAGCCGTTTAAAGGTTTCGAGGCCATCGGCCTAAATGAACGCTTTCGTATTTATCGATACACAGTCGGACAATTCTTTGACTGGCATCAAGATGGAGAGTTTGCCAACAGCGATGGTTCTGTGAGCAAATTCACCCTCATGATTTACCTCAATGCAGTAAATGAAGGTGGTGGGACAACATTTGCAGATGTGTTCTCACCTTTCGCCTTCCAGGATTTCACAATTACCCCTTCAACTGGCAAGGCACTGCTTTTTCACCACCCGCTTTCACATCGCGGTGACCCGATATTAGATGGTGAAAAATATGTCTTGAGAACTGATGTCATGTTCAAGGTCAGCAAAGAATAACTGATTTCAAACCGCTGGTTTTCCCCCAAAATCCCGCGCCATATCACAGTTTTGGGGTGTGGGGATTAGAAAATTGTTAAGTGTTTGAAATCATTGCAATAACGAAAAATCGTATCCCCGCATGTTTGAGTGCAAGTATTATCTGCTCATCGCCTGTTCATTGAACCCGCCGTGAATTGACACACCACACAGGGTTCGCT
>CAWUJF010000680.1:0-1839 GCA_963922405.1 uncultured Hyphomicrobiales bacterium
GAACTGATTGACCAGGGCATGGTGGGTCTACGGCTACAAGATGTGGCAACCCGGTCCGGCGTAAGTCTGGGCGCGATTTACCGCTATTTTCCTACCAAGCAGGCATTGATACACCATATCGCAGACGAATATTTCGATGAAATCGATAAAATGATTTTTCGTGTGGTCTCAGACGGACCTAACGATATGAACAGTTTTTCAACCCTTTTCCGGGAAGTATTGAAGTCTTATTGCGATCTGGTTGCGGCAGATAGCGGCGCCAGGGCAATGTTTACTTGCGTGAGTGCGGACCCCGCACTCAGCCGTCGTGAACGTGAAATCAATCTACAACAGGCAGAACAACTTGTTACCATGAGCGAGCATCTCTTCCCCGATGTACCCCATCAAAACCTGACGGAAAGAATGTTTCTCGCGATGATCATGACGAACCCCCTGGTTGAGCACGCACTTGATTTGTCAAAGCCAGAACGCGAACACTTTTTATCGCTGGGGACAGACCTGTTGCTTGCGCAATTTCACAACATGAACACACGGTAGGCGAAACCGAATCGTGATGCTTTAGAATTTCTCATTCAATGTCTGGGTGTAACCGCTTTATTTGGAACGTAATATAAGAAGCACTGAACCAATATTGGCCAAGTTCAAGTGGAGAACTCAGAGCAGGCCGATCAACTCAGCCGCATTAACTCCTGGATGACTTCCTCCATAAAAATGAAGAACAGGGTCCTCGTTTTTTCATAAGGCGCGAGCTCACTTGATTGGGCATCTCTGCTTAGGCAAAACACACGATCAAATTGTTTCAGAAGTGCGGAGTTAAATTCCTCAAGAACAAATGCAACATCACCACCTTTTGCTTTTGTCGTTTTATAAATCTCTTCAAATGATTTGAAATTACCCGTGGTTGTGAAAATCAGCAGAAGAGAGTTTTCGTCCGAGATTGAACGTGCCAGCACATCATCAGAGGTTGAGATTGCGACTTTGTTCGTGCAGGTCATAAAGCGATATTCGAAATACTGCGAACAAAGGTAGGATGGCCCATACCCCATCAACACAAGCTTCTCATGTTTAAGGATCAATTGAGCCATTTCTTCCACCAAAGCGTGATCAAAATGATCCAGGAAATTTCCGATGCGTTCCAGTTCACCGGACTTCCGCGATGAGCCGGTATCACGACCATACAAAAACTCGAGATATTGTTTGTATGTCTCAAAGCCTAGCTTGCTTGTAAATTTCGATATCTTGGACACTGAGCAACCGCATAGCTCCGCTGCCTTTGTAATGCGGATCGTATCCAACTGTTTCGAGTATTGCGAAAGGGTCGCGTGTATCTTTTTTTCCAGCGGGTTGAGCTTTTCAAAGTCTACTTTGATCATGGATTCCTCTGACAGCAATTCATTTTTCAACTAGCAGGGCATAATAAAAAGCACAACAAATTTGGAAAATTTTCCAAATTATATGAAATTTTTATGAATTTTTAGGAAATATTCCACTTTCTCCTTGGCAAGCGTCTTCAAGTGTCGTAACCGACGAGCCAATGACAGAGCTGATGGAAACGAGCCCTGTCGCAGATATAGACGCATTCCGTTTCATCAGGAGTAAGAACCTTGGACGCTGCAACACTATTGGAAGAATTGGTAAAGCTTATTGGTCACGACCAAATCAACACCAATGAGAAAGACCTCTATGAAGCGGCCGCTGACCGCTACAAAAAATATGCGAAGGCACGCAAGGTTCTGGATGTGCCTGCTCCGATTGCGATCGTCTATCCCAACAGCGCGGAGGAAGTATCGTCACTACTAAAATTCTGTAACGCAAATGGCATCAATGTTATTCCTCGCG
>CAWUJF010000681.1:0-1810 GCA_963922405.1 uncultured Hyphomicrobiales bacterium
AGCTTATAAATCGCCCAAAAAGGTGTGCATCTGGCCTGAAAGCCAGACTTTCATGCTAGGCACATATTTAAAATAATGCCAGTGTTAATATTCTATTAACATTATTTTAGCTGTGACCAGTGGGTGATTTATTATGACTGCCATTAGCCAAACTTATCGCAAACTCAGCCATAACCTCATTGGTCTTTGTGCATTTGATCTGGTAGCACAACACAGCAACTTCACAGGCGCTGCCGAAGCTCTGGGAATCAGTCAATCTGCTATTTCACAAAGGATAAAAACCCTAGAATTGGAATTGGGAGTTACCCTGTTCAAGCGAGAACATCGAGGGGTGACTCTCACCAATGAAGGAATGAGACTGCTGAATGTTGTGCGCCCAGCGATGAAACAAATGGGCAGTTCTATCAATACGATAATGGAAAGAAAGTCGAAGCCAAGAGTGAGACTTTCAGCCGATTTTGCATTTTCTACTTTCTGGTTGTTGCCCCGACTGCCCCAGCTTCGATCCGAACTTGGTGAGGAGATAGAAATTCAAATCCTCGCTTCACAAGTTCCACCAGAACCATTCACAGATGATTGTGATATCAACATTCATATCGCACCTATTGAACAAATCAAAAACGGAGAAGTTTTGCTAATGAAAGAAAAGGTTGCGGCAGTATGCAGTCCGACTTTTCTTGTGGAGAATGGTCCTTTTCTGTCTTCGGAGCATCTTCTGGAAACTCAACTTCTCAGTCTTTCCCGTCCCCCATCGGCAATGTGGCAAACCTGGCAGGGATGGTTCAACGGTCTTGGGATAGCGGGTGAACGGTTAAGGAGTTACAACAGCTTTAACAACTACGACATGGTTACCCAAGCAGCTGTTTCCGGGCAAGGAGTTGCACTAGGTTGGTTGGGTCTCATCGACAATCTTCTTCAGGAGGGGAAACTGGTAAAAGCGACGGATGATGTTGTTATCAGTGATGCTGGCTACGTCATGTCATATGCTTACGGGGGCGTTGGATATGGCCCTAAGCTTGTATTCGATTGGATTCTGGCACAGATCGGAAATGAACCTAATTGATGTTAATGTCCAAACCCACATCAAGCGTAGGAGCAGCCATTGTTATCTTTGATGTGGAGATGTAATCCACCCCTGTTTCCGCGATTTCTCTAACAGTTGTGATATTCACATTCCCGGAAGCCTCCAGAGCAATGCTTCCGTTGTTATGTGCCTGATTTCTGATGACAGCTGTCCGCAATTGATCAGGTGTCATATTATCGAGCAAAACCACATCAGGATTTGCTTCAAGAGCCACTTCGAACTGTTCAAGGTTATCGACTTCCACTTCCACCTTCACCAGGTGACCTGCATAGGCTCTTGCACGTTGAATAGCGGTCGATACACCTCCGGCCACTGCAATGTGGTTGTCTTTGATAAGAATTGCATCATCCAATCCAAACCGGTGATTAGCACCGCCACCACATTTGACCGCGTATTTGTCGAATGCCCGATGACCGGGGACAGTTTTCCTGGTGCAACAGATTTGAGCATTGGTGTGTGCAATCTGCTTTGCGAATTCAGCGGTGTAGGACGCTATGCCAGACATCCGCATCAGGAAATTCAACGCCACACGTTCCGCTGACAGGATCGAACGGGCCTTCCCTTTGATGTTGATCAGCTCATCGCCAGCCCTGACCGCATCACAGTCTTTCTTAGTAGGTGAGAACTCTACGGTGGGATCAATAGACAGGAATGCCGTTCGCGCTAGTTCTACTCCGGAAACAATCCCATCATCACGGGTAGCGAGCACACAAGTCGCAACCGCAT
>CAWUJF010000682.1:0-1799 GCA_963922405.1 uncultured Hyphomicrobiales bacterium
TATAATCTATCCACAAAGGAAACTAAGCGTGAGTACATTCTGGACATCACTGTAAATGATGTGAAAATGGCGGATAGCTGGCTGAATGATGAGAATCTCAACAAACTGCAATATACAGCTAAACTTCTGGATGCTCGCACAAAGCAGGAATACAGACGAGTGCCAGTGGAGGTCAAGAATTCATACGAAGTAGAATCCCACAATCATTCTGCGGTAGAAAAGTCACTTATTCGAACGTCTCTTCCCAAGATTTTCAATGGACTTTACGGACTAAAGCAAACACCGCCGGGTATTAGTTCCTATGCGGTCAACGGTGAAATCTTCGAGCAGCCAAAACTGCCTATCAGTCCGTTGTTTTCACAAAGCAACCAAGAGGCTTCTTTGGATACTCCCATTGCTTTGCCAGAGGTAATTCCTTCCGGTGGGGCCAGCTCGGAGGTACTAGAATCCGATGCTGAAGGTACTGAAAACCCATCCGTTATTGAATGCACGGTGTGCAACTAACCCGGCTGTTACCAGAGCCCCTAATTCTCGCCATCCAGATGATCAATTCCGATGTGCGTGCCCACACCTGTACCGTCATCATGGCGTGCGTTGGGGTCCAGGTTTTTTCGGTCCCGGCGGATGGTTTTCCTGAAAGCCCAAGACAGAAAAAAGGCCATCACAATGATGAACACTGCAATGGCCAGAAATATCAAAACTGGATTTTCCATCTATCCAGTAAACCGGTCATCGGGAATTACTGCGATCGCTGATATCTCGACCAGTAATTCTTCCTGCACAAGACCGGCAACGCGTACTGCCGTACTTGCCGGACCATGTTCTACGGAAAATGCTTCTTCTCTGGCTCTGCAGATTTCTGAGTAATCATTCTGGTCCACATAAAATACGTTTACAGAAACAATATCCTGCAATTTGCCGCCGATAGACTTCAAAATGAGATTAATGTTTGCAATCGCATATTCTGTTTGTTTGGCAGCGTCACCAATTCCCACAACATTGCGTTCTTTATCCCATGCGACCTGTCCGGAGATATGGACACGCCGGCCTTCCGGTTCCACCACTGCATGATGGAAAGGGAAGCCTAAGCCCGGCCAAAGCTCATCCGGATTGGTACGCAAAGGTTCTTTCATTAACCGGCTTTCGCCATGGCAATAGCAGTATCGCTCATGCGGTTGGAGAAGCCCCATTCATTGTCATACCAGGTCAGGATAGACACAAGATTGCCGTCCATGACTTTGGTTTGATCCATATGGAAAATTGAAGAATGTGGGTCGTGATTGAAATCCATGGAAACAAGCTTTTCATCTGTGTATCCGAGGATGCCTTTCAAATCACCGTCAGCTGCTTCGCGGATTGCCGCATTTACTTCTTCTGCTGTTGTGTCACGAGAAGCAATAAACTTGAGGTCAACTACTGAAACGTTTGGTGTGGGAACACGCATGGCAAAGCCGTCAAGCTTTCCGTTTAGTTCAGGCAATACGAGGCCAATTGCTTTTGCAGCACCAGTAGACGTTGGGATCATGGACATAGCCGCTGCACGTCCACGATAAAGATCCTTGTGCATGGTATCGAGAGTTGGCTGGTCACCGGTGTAGGAGTGGATGGTTGTCATCATTCCTTTTTCGATGCCGATTTTATTGTTCAGTACGTAAGCTACCGGAGAAAGACAGTTTGTAGTGCAAGATGCGTTGGAAACAATCTTATCATCAGCTGTAAGGTCACTGTCGTTCACGCCGTAAACGATTGTTTTAACATCATTGCCACCCGGTGCGGAAATGAGAACTTTGTCCGACCCG
>CAWUJF010000683.1:0-1797 GCA_963922405.1 uncultured Hyphomicrobiales bacterium
AGACCTGGAGCGGATAATCGCGAAACAGCGCTCAATTTATATGGAGACACCGCATGGTCGGCGCCAGATAGATTTGCAAACACCGAGCCAAAAGACCGAAGCATTCGATGAGTTGTTGGTGTACCTGCTGATGAACATAACAGAAGAACAACAGCGCGAACTGGTCCGCACGCTTTGCAAATCCTATGGCATCGATCAGTATTCCCATCTTCGCGATCAGGTGATGAGCTGGCAGGAAATCAACGAACTTGCAAAAGACCCGCTTTGCTCAATCGGGGCACATACGATCAACCATTATGCCTTGTCAAAGCTCACCAAAGATCAGGTTATGTTCGAAATGGAGCAAAGCCGCGATGTGATTAAATCCGAAATCGGCGTTGCGCCAAAACATTTTGCTTACCCCTATGGTGATCCGGAACTGGCAGCGACGCGGGAATTTCAACTGGCAAAGAAATGCGGGTTTGAGACGGCTGTAACGCCGCGTCACGGAGTGATTTATTCCTCGCATGCAGAGCATATGCAGGCGTTACCGCGTGTATCGATCAACGGGTATCACCAGTCGATGCATTACATCTACACGCTACTCTCCGGCATTCCTGCGCGTATGAAAAACCGCGGCCGGAAAATGGATGTGGCTTAGTTTTCCTCAGCCAGCTCTGCCTTGGACGGCTTGATCATCCAGGAGATGATAAACATGGCCGGAACAACCCACAGCACACCTGTTATCAGGAAATAGAACATATGAACCCATCCGCTGGAATCAGCGAGCTTGGCCGATGCGATTGTGGTTGCAACCAGCGCGTACAGAAGTGCCAGAAAGACAATAACAAAGGTGCCGATGAGCTTTTTAATTCGTGTATGCATGACCGATACCTATTGCGCTTGCTTCTGACAATCAAGGGTATTCACGCGACCGCTTGTCACGGTTTTTGGTCTTGAGAAAATATTCTTCCGGTGCCATTTCCCTGTCATGGCAAATAACATCAATCCGCATTACGATCCCGCACTAAGACCCGTCCAGATATGGCTGTATGCTATCTGTGTGCTGATTTTCGTGATGGTGATAGTCGGTGGCGCAACACGGCTAACCGATTCAGGCCTTTCAATCACAGAATGGCAACCAATCTTGGGTGCAATTCCGCCTTTAAGCGTCGAAGAGTGGAACATCGCACTCGAGAAATATCGGCAAATCCCTGAATACCAGTTGATCAACAAGGGCATGTCCATGGATGAGTTCAAGTTCATCTATTGGTGGGAGTGGGGTCACCGTTTCCTTGGGCGTTTCATAGGTTTGGCGGTCTTCATCCCTTTGGTATATTTCTGGGTGACCGGGCGTCTTAACGCGTTCCTGAAACCAAGATTGGGCCTTTTGTTCCTGCTTGGCGGTCTGCAGGGCTTTATCGGCTGGTGGATGGTTAAATCAGGTTTGGTCGATAGAGTTGACGTCAGCCAGTATCGTTTGGCAACGCACCTTACATTGGCGTGCATCCTGTTTGCCTACACGCTCTGGCTTGCCCGCTACCTTGCGGCAGATACCGGCGACCGCATTAGTGGCAGTATGGCAGCGTTTGCGCCAATTCTGGTTGCGGCTATTTTAATCCAGATCTTTTTAGGTGCGTTGGTTGCGGGCCTTGACGCGGGCCTTGCCTTCAACGATTGGCCAACGATGGACTATGCCGTAATACCCGGCGGCCTTTGGGTTCAATCACCGGCTTGGATCAATTTCTTTGAAAATCCGAAAATGGTGCAATTTGTTCACCGCATGAGCGCCTATGCCATATTACTGCTTGCGGTTTT
>CAWUJF010000684.1:0-1789 GCA_963922405.1 uncultured Hyphomicrobiales bacterium
CATGCATACAATAGCTTAGTGACCGCTATCCTAGAAGGCCTGGAGGAAATCTTCCTGGCAGCCCGATCCCTCAATGAATTTGAATTTTACGCGACTCTTCTCGGCAAAATGGGTGGCAGAAAGAAAATTGTTTCCCGGCTTGGTGTGGAAGCTGAAGACGTGATTGATTCTTTCCTTGATGAGGCCCTTGTTCATTCGCGTGAAAGACATGACGGACTGGAAGGGTTCATTTCAGAGCTCACGAGAAGCAAGCCCGAAATCAAGCGGGAAGTGGACCTTGACCGGGACGAGGTGCGGATTATGACGGTTCATGCGTCAAAGGGTCTGGAGGCGCGTGTTGTGTTTCTGGTGGATCCTTGTAATCCCGCATGGAATGAAAACCACCGCCCCAAAATCATGGATCTGCCTGACTACACTCGAGGAGATCCCGCCGCAATGCTTTGGGTGCCATCGTCCAAACAACACATCACTTATACGAGGGAACTGACAGAAAGTTACCGGAAAGCGGCGAATGAGGAATATAAGCGGTTACTCTATGTGGGCATGACCAGGGCTGCGGATAAGCTCGTGGTTTGCGGTTTTGCCGGGAAAAAGGAAATTACCCACGAGCATTGGCATAATATGGTTCTTTCTTCGCTTGAAGATAGTGCAACTGAGATCTGCGATGAAGAAGGCAACACACGCATGTGGCGTTGGACAAAGGACCAGAACGCTTCTGAACCAAACAAAGCCGAAGCATTGGGCACCGATGCTAAAGCAGAATCAGCGCCCCTTCCCTCTTGGTTGTTTACGCCTGCAGCGGAAGAGCGACCACTACAACGGCCACTCTCTCCTTCGGGTGCGATCGGGATCATTGAAAATGAAAACAATGTTCCAAGACACTATTCAGCTCTTGTAGAGCAAAACCCGGCAGAACCTTTCCTGGAAAGAGGAAACGCGATGCACCGCTTGCTTGAAGTTCTGCCCGACATTGCCGATGAGCAAAGAGAAGCCGCGGGTTTGCAATATCTGAAGAAGAAATTGAAAGACTGGAACCAACAGAGACAGGAAGAAATTCTGGCTTCTTGTTTGCGAATACTCAGGAACCCTGACTTCTCTCACCTTTTTGCCGGAAAATCCCGTGCAGAAGTGTCTCTGACCGGAAATATTCAGTGCCAATCCGGACCATTGCAAATTGCAGGGCAAATTGATCGGCTCATCATTTCTGATGATCACGTCACCATACTGGACTATAAAACCAATCAGATTGTGCCAAAAAATTACGATGAAGTTCCCGAAACTTATCTGGTGCAGTTAGGGTTATATTCAGAGCTTGTTTCACAACTTTATCCAGGCAAACGTGTCACAGCCGCGATCTTATGGACGCAAAAACCCATGTTTATGCCCATTCCTAACGAAATTCTGAGCAAGAGTATCGAAATTATCAAGAAGCGGTGATATTTGACCCACCCACTTGACGCATACCTACACAGTTCCTAGGTATGAAATGATTTGAAAAACAGGCCAATTTATAGGGCCAAAAACTTCAAGGAGGCTTTTATGCCCACAGTTAAAGTAGATATGGATAATTTTCAGTCCGACGTACTCGGTTCTGACGTACCTGTTGTAGTTGATTTTTGGGCTGAATGGTGTGGTCCATGTAAAGCAATTGGCCCGAGCCTCGAAGAGATTTCAGATGAAATGGGCGACAAGGTCAAGATCACCAAAGTGAATATTGATGAAAATCCTGACATTGCGGCTCAATATGGCGTACGCTCAATTCCAACGCTTGTGATGTTCAAGGACGGTG
>CAWUJF010000685.1:0-1771 GCA_963922405.1 uncultured Hyphomicrobiales bacterium
AGCGGAAGAGGATGATGGACGTTCCCACACACACGCCTGTCCTGAACATCCTCTTTAGTGCAGCCGCGCCCCGGAGAGTTGTTGCACACGTGGCTCTCCGGGGTTTCTTTTTTGAGCTTCTAGTTTCAGCAAAATGAATAATTGACTATTCCACATAGTCCTTGAAAGATACGGCACTTTCAGCGAACGCTTCTCCAATTGAAGCAATGTGTTGTGCAACAATCCCAAAATCATCGGTGTTTAGCTTATCCCAACCAGAATAGAATATTGTGTCACCATCGATTACAACTTGAACATCATATTTGGTTTTGAGTTCGATTAGCGTAGCCTGCGTAGCTGGAGAAAGAACTTGAACCAATGCCAGTTCTTTTGCCTTCACATCTTCGGGTGGATTTCCCCAACAATCAGCAATTGAGATATTAAAGTGTCTGTTGAATTCGACAGACTCAGTTTGAAAATCTCGCCGGCTCTCTCCCGCAACATTTTCATGAAGCAATCTCGCACGAATATTCGTATCTCGGTCGAGCGGATAGGCACACAACATTTGAAGCAAATAAGCTTGATTGCCAGTGTTGCCAAATCTATCCTTCTTTAGAGATGATGCAGCCAGGGTCATGTCGGATTTCACGAGACCAATCGCCATCCAAAAAGGAATCTCGCTTTCAGTCTTGCCCCAAAAAAAAGCATCAATCTCCAACATGGTTACGCGTCCAATTTTGACCCGTAATAAATCGCCGACGCGTTCATGAATACGCCTCAACCGCGGGTCCATCGGCAACATTCCAGCTTGCCTTTCTTTTCCTTCCCTATTGCTTTGTACAAGTAACTGCTCAAGCGCCTCAGCCTTTTGCCTGTTCGTGGAAGGTAATATTTCGAAAGCCCAGTTATTCTGCTTGGCAAGACCAAACAACAACCAGTCAATTTGTAACTCCTTATTGCTGAGATAATCCGCGCCCAACATTCCAGCCACACCAAGACCAATGCATGGTACGCCCAGCCACAAAGCATCACGATAGAAAATGGCTATTACAAAGAGTAGAACCCCCAGTAGTATCAGGATGCCTGTGGCACTCTGGAGCCATCCCGGTATTTTTATTCCAGCACGAGGTTTGGGAACTTCTTCCTGCTTAAAGTCAATCTCACCGACAAATGGATCCCATAACCGGTTGGTCATTTTTTATCACCATTTAGCCCCATCGTAGCAATGTCAACTGGCTGAGAAATCGCCTTCATCTCAGTCCGTTCAACCTCAAACATTGGCTCAAGCTTGAAGCCCTTCATATCTGCAATGAAGTTCCAGGGAATGGACATCACTTTAGTGTTGTAGGCCTTTACATTCCCATTAAAGAGCCGACGCGATGCAGCGATCTGATCTTCAGTTTCTTCCAACTGTTTCTGCAACAATTGAACATTCTCAGTTGCCGTAATTTCAGGATTGTCTTCGGTGTAACTGACAAATCCCTGTAAGGCAGCAGTAAGAGCAGACTCAGCCAGATTGACTTTTTCATGGTTGCCACCGGCCAGAGCATTTAGAGCGTCACTGCGAGCTTTCAGAATATTTTCAAGGATAGTACTTTCATGGTGCATAGCCGTTTGTGCAGCCGTCACAAGATTGGGTATCAATTCATGACGCCGCTTGAGTTGCACTGTAATCCCAGCCCAACCTTCATCTACCTTAAGCTTTGAAGATACCAGGCCGTTGTAACAAAAAACATAACCAATAATTGCGATGGCTATTAAGGAGATTGTGGTGAGCATGATACTTCCTTGA
>CAWUJF010000686.1:0-1760 GCA_963922405.1 uncultured Hyphomicrobiales bacterium
CAGTGCATCTGCCAGGATTTGACCGGAAATATCTGAGTCAGAATAGAAGCCCGGGTGAATATCACCTGATGCAAGCCAGTAGCGCAGCTCGTAGTTGTGTGTGGATACAGGGAACACCATTCCCATATTGAATGGTTTTCCTTCTTCGATGAATTGATCAACTACCGGCTTCAGCGCATCAGCCTTAATCGGGTGAACCGGTTTGCCCTCAGCATCTTTCGGGATGTTTGGTTTCATCATGGCCCAGATTTCGTTGGAAACGGTAATGCCGTTACCATTCAGGTCCATTGAGAATGGTGTCACGATATGAGCCTTCGTTCCAAAACCGATGGTGGCGGCAAGCGGCTGACCCGCCAGCATGTGAGCACCATCCAGCTCACCGGTGATCACCCGGTCCAGAAGCACTTTCCAGTTAGCCTGTGGTTCAAGCGTTACGAACAGGCCTTCGTCTTCGAAATAACCTTTTTCATAGGCAATCGCGAGAGGCGCCATGTCTGTGAGCTTGATGAAGCCGAACTTCAACTCATCCTTCTCGATGTCAAGAAGCTCTGCCCTTGCCTTGCGTGGCGACAACAAGCTTGTTGCCGGCAAAACTGCTGCTGCGGTTAACCCTGCAAGGAACGTGCGTCGCTGCATCGAAGTGGATGTCTTGAGTGATTTTCTAAAAGATGAAAGCTTGTTCTTTTTCATCTGATTTCCCCTTTGGTCTGGTGGTGAACTATACTCTCCAAGCCATTTGGGGGGTTTGATACAGAATGAATCTGTTGATGTATGTTGCTAAAAATTGCAAAAAGTGTTGCATTTTTCGCAACACGCAGAATTTTCGCTATTGTCTGTCAAATATTGTGTTTGAAGGTTATGTAGTACCGGTAATTTTCCCGTTATCACCACCAGAATCCATGCAATTCACACATTTTTCTGATTTCCGAGACATGAATTTTTTGGTGTTAACATTTAAATCGGAAGCTGGCTGTGTACTTATTGTGCTTACAAGTGAAAGTTGAAATTCGCATCGAACCGGGTTTGAACCCGCTAGTCCCGCTTTTGCATCAGGATCATTATCAGGGCTAGGACGGTTGATCCCAGCATTACCATCAATGATACAGCATTGAGTAATGGTGTTGAGCCCTCTTTCAGACGATCGAACATGGCGATTGTGAGTGGCGCATCTGAACCAACAAGCATCAATGTGGTGTTGAAGTTCTCGAAACTCATCAGAAAGCCGACCACAAAGGCACCGATCAATGCAGGCATCAGGAAGGGAATCGTGATGGTGCGAATGGCAGTAAGCCGATCTGCGCCCAGGTTGAGAGCAGCTTCTTCCAGTGAACGGTCAAACTTCTGAAGACGCGCGGAGATGACTAGCGTGGCAATGGTCGTGATGAATGAGAATTGCCCGAGAACAACCAACAGGGTTCCCGGCCGGAGCAATTCAATATCCCATTTGAGATTATCCCAAGCGGCATTTGCCAGTGAGCTTGAGAATACCAGGATTGATATGCCCAGGACAATGCCGGGTATGACCAGCGGCAGGAGCATAAGGACGTAGAGAATGCCGCGCCCGCGGAACTCGTAGCGGTTGAACAGAAATGCATTGGCTGTGCCAACGAGGACTGAGAGAACTGATACGAAAAATCCGATATAAGCTGACGTGCCGATAGCTCTTAATATGGAGCGTTCGTGAAAGACGCCTATCATGGGTCTTTCAGACCCGAAGAACCAGTTCCAGGTGAACCCTTCCCACGGCAGGGACGGAAATT
>CAWUJF010000687.1:0-1754 GCA_963922405.1 uncultured Hyphomicrobiales bacterium
CGTGATGGCAGAGCGTACCGGCCGCAGCTATGGTTATTCCCGTGGTAAAGGCGGCTCCATGCACATGTTCTCCAAGGAAAAGCATTTCTATGGCGGTCATGGCATTGTGGGCGCTCAGGTATCACTCGGCACAGGCCTTGCCTTTGCGAACAAATATCGCGGCAATGACAGCATCAGCCTTGCCTATTTCGGAGATGGCGCCTCCAACCAGGGTCAGGTTTATGAAAGCTTCAACATGGCTTCTCTGTGGGATTTGCCGGTGATCTACATCATCGAAAACAACCGCTACGCCATGGGAACAGCCGTAAAACGTTCCTCAGCCCTGACTGATTTCTCCCAACGCGGTTCGTCGTTCAACATTCCGGGCATGCATGTGGATGGCATGGATGTGCGTGCAGTTAAGTCAGCTGGCGATTATGCAGTTGAATGGACCCGGGAAGGAAAGGGGCCGTTCATCCTGGAAATGGAAACTTACCGCTATCGTGGTCACTCCATGTCTGACCCTGCCAAGTACCGCACCAAGGACGAAGTTCAGAAGATGCGAGCGGAACAAGACCCGATCGAGCAGGTGAAACAGCGTTTGCTGGAGAAGAAATGGGCCTCCGAGGACGATCTGAAGTCTATGGACAAAACCATCCGTGAGATCGTTGGCAAATCTGCCGAGTTTGCTCAGGCAGATCCGTTGCCGGATCCATCAGAGCTATATACAGACATTCTTGTACCAGTTGGTGAAGGAGCGTAATTATGGCTGTCGAAATTCTCATGCCCGCCTTGTCACCCACTATGGAGGAGGGAAACCTCGCCAAATGGCTGGTGAAAGAAGGTGATGAAGTATCCGCTGGTGATGTGATTGCTGAAATCGAGACTGATAAAGCCACCATGGAAGTGGAAGCAGTTGATGAAGGCAAGGTGGCAAAGCTTGTAATTGCTGAAGGCAGTCAGGGCGTTGCGGTGAATTCCGTAATCGCGATCCTGGCCGAAGACGGTGAAGATGTTTCCGCAGTTGAAACACCCGCAGCACCGCCAGCAGAAGCTGCTGCTCCGGCAGTGGTAGAAGAACCAGCAGCTGTCGCAGCACCGGAAGCTCCGGTTGAAGCCGTTATTGCTTCTGATCCGGATATTCCTGAAGGCACAGCAATGGTCTCCATGACAGTCCGTGAGGCGCTCAATTCAGCCATGGCGGAAGAAATGCGCCTTGATGATGACGTGTTCGTCATGGGCGAGGAAGTTGCTGAATATCAGGGTGCTTACAAGATTACGCAAGGATTGCTGGACGAATTCGGCGCAAGACGCGTTGTTGATACGCCAATCACCGAGCACGGTTTTGCCGGCATCGGTGTGGGTGCGGCAATGGCTGGTTTGAAGCCGATTGTGGAATTCATGACCTTTAACTTCGCCATGCAGGCGATCGACCAGATCATCAACTCTGCCGCCAAGACGCTTTATATGTCTGGTGGTCAGATGGGCGCGCCCATGGTGTTCCGTGGTCCCAATGGCGCGGCAGCACGTGTGGCAGCGCAACACTCTCAGTGTTACGCAGCATGGTATGGTCACATTCCGGGTTTGAAAGTGGTGATGCCTTATACGGCGGCCGATGCCAAGGGCCTGCTGAAGGCAGCTATCCGTGATCCTAACCCGGTTGTGTTCCTCGAAAACGAGATCCTGTACGGCCAATCCTTCGATGTGCCGGATATGGAAGATTTCGTGCTTCCAATTGGCAAGGCAAGAATTCATCGCCCGGGCAATGACGCGAC
>CAWUJF010000688.1:0-1706 GCA_963922405.1 uncultured Hyphomicrobiales bacterium
CGGATCGCGTTTGTAGCAATTTCATCAAACGACGTTTATGCAATTGCCGAATTGGTTCGGCGGGAACGGGGCGGCGCTGCATTGGTAACCGGGTCCCTTTCTCCACGAACGCGAAATGCACAGGTAGCGCTTTATCAGTCAGGTGAGGTGGATTTCCTGGTCGCAACGGATGCAATTGGCATGGGTTTGAACCTGGATGTGAATCATGTGGCATTTGCTCAGGATTCCAAGTTCGACGGTTTCCAGTACCGCAAATTAACGGCTGCTGAACTTGCTCAGGTGGCTGGCCGTGCCGGGAGACATACACGTGACGGCACCTTTGGAGTGACAAGCAGGGTTCAACCATTTGATGAGGAATTGGTGGAAGCACTCGAGACACATCAGTTTGCACCTGCAAAGATTTTAACCTGGAGGAACCGGGAGCTGGAGTTTGGTTCAATTGCCAAATTACAACATTCTCTGGAAAAGGCAGCCAACCATCCACGCTTGATGAAAGCCCCACATGGAACTGATATTGTGGCGCTGGAAGCAATGGCCAGAGATCCAGAAATTCATGATCTTGCCAACAGTTCTGGTAATGTGCAGCTTTTGTGGGAAGTGGCAAAGACGCCTGATTACCGGAAAATTTCTCCCACTAGCCATGCTGAGATACTGGCGGAAGTCTTCACAGGCCTGGCAAAGGACGGTGAAATTCGGGAAGACTGGTTCGCAGACCAGGTAGCAAATACAGATAACACCAGGGGTGAAATTGATTCACTGTCGTCCCGTATTGCCAATATTCGCACCTGGACCTATCTATCCAACAGGGAAGAATGGCTTAAAAATGCGAAAGAATGGCAGGAAAAAACGAGAGAAGTTGAAGATCGACTGTCAGATGCGCTACATGAGGCCTTGACGAAACGCTTTATTGATCGCAGGACAAGCCTGTTAATGAAGCGGCTGAAAGAGAATAGAATGCTTGAAGCGGAAATTGGAAATGATGGCGCGGTTAGCGTAGAGGGGCATGCGGTAGGACACTTGCGTGGGTTTCGATTCGTAGCTGACACGTCAAGTGGCGGGAAAGATGCAAAGGCATTAACCTCAGCCGCGTCCAAAGCACTTGCAGGTGAAATCGAGAAACGGGCAGACCGTCTTGCTGCAAGCCCGAACAGCGATATTATTCTGTCGAACGATGGAACACTGCGCTGGCTGGGAGAAGTCGTAGCCAAACTTGGAAGCGGGGAAAACGTTCTCAAACCACGGACTATTGTTCTGGCGGACGAACAATTGACCGGGCCTCATCTGGATAAGGTTACGGCCCGCTTGGATCGTTGGGTTGCAAATCACGTAAATACACTTCTAAAGCCGCTGTCCGATCTTCAGACCAATGACGAGTTAAACGGGATTGGTCGTGGCATTGCTTATCGTCTAGTTGAAAATCTTGGCATTCTTGAACGCAAGGAGATCGCCGACGATCTGAAAAATCTGGATCAGGACATGCGGGGCTCAATGCGCAGGAACGGGGTTCGTTTTGGCGCATACAACGTATTTGTCCCAATTTTGCTCAAACCTGCACCTAGCCAGTTGATCTGCTTGTTATGGGCTGTTGCTAACGATCATATGGAAAGCAATGGTCTCACCGAAATTCCAGGCCTTTCATCAGCCGGACGTACTTCCGCCCCTATCGATCATAGTTTTGAGAAGCAGTTTTACGCAATTTCCGGATT
>CAWUJF010000689.1:0-1705 GCA_963922405.1 uncultured Hyphomicrobiales bacterium
CTGGCCTAATCAACGATTATTGTCAGGTTGCAGGCTATGGTTTCACCTATGAAAACTTTGGTGTGGACCAGATTTCTTCTTATCAGGGTAAATCAGGGCAGAATTGTAAGCAGTTTGTGTCAAACGTACTAAACCCGAAGACCATTGGGTTTGGCACGGTGGATGATATTGATCAGGTTGCGGCCAAGCGTTCAGATGATCGGGCATCGGCAGGTCAGCAGGAAGTAACGGCTGTCCTAATGGAAAGTTTTGCAGGCGCGACCACAGTGGTGCGGGGCAATTGCTCCTTCGGCATGTTCTCAAACTATCCAGAAAATGTGGATGATGCGCTTCGCCAAAGAGCTGGGGCCCGCTGGTTGGTGGATGGCCCGCAGACACGGGATGATTACATCGATATTTTTGCGCTGCTTGCTGGTAAAAATCATGAGATTCCGCTTGGGGATCATGATCTTCTGTCCGCTCAGGAAATCAAGGAAGCGGTTGCAACGGCCTATGACCAGCACAACAAGCCGCAGGAAGAGGGATTGCTGAGTGTCTATGAGCGATTTGAAAAGGATAACTCTCTAAAGACCATGGCAGACGTGGGCACTTATTTGCACATGATCAAGCTCGCAGAACCACGTTTTACCGGACGGGCTATCAAGAATATTACGGATGCGATCAAGATGCGCGCGATGGATATTGATTTGCCGGATGAGTGGTTCGAAAAGCCTGAAACCTTCATGCACAAATCGTATGACGATAAGAAAGCAATGATCGAAGAATTGCGCGGGCCGTTCACGCTGGACATGGTGCTGCAGGAAATCAACCGGTATGCCGACTCCGAGTTCCGTTACACTGACAAATCGGATAACGCGGCCGTGGAAGACATTATCAGGCGTGAACGCCAGAGGGAAAAAGCTATTAAAGAGATCGAAGCCATGCGCAAGGATGGAAGGTGGGATGCATAAGTAATGCCGTATTCCTATACTCAACTCCTGACCATTGATGAACCGCATCTGATAGCAAGATATGCGAAAGCACTTTCAGCTTTTGACTATGAAATGCCGGATCTGGAAAGCTTTGAGATCGATATGACCGGCTTCTCGCCACAGGTGGCCGAAGCTTTGGGAAATACTGATTATCTCGATCCCAAACAGGTCAACAGGCGCTTTATCATTCTGACACCTGATCAGGAACGTTTGTCGGTAGTTCAATCGTCCTTTTCCAACACACGCGAGTTGATGCTGGAATTCTTTGAGCGTAACCGCCGGGTTCTATACGCGTTGACGATTAAGGATGTGGTGTTTGGTGAGATCGAAGACAGTGTTTTCCAAATTGACGATATCGATGATCTGTTATCCATCGAGCAGGTAGAGTTTAAAATCGGAACGCATGAAAATCTCACTGCCCGTTCTGCTGAACTGAAAATGATGATCGACCGGCTTCTAAAGGAGCCGGATGCATGGCGCGATGATGCGATGCTCAATGAAATGGTCGAGATTGCAAATCTGACTGGTGATATCAGGGAGAACGAACTCTTGCCAGAAGAGGTGCTATTTCGGCACGAAACCTTCTGGGCTGCGCATTTTGGTGGGATCTACATTTTCAATGACAAAGAACACATCACTGTAATTTGTGATCCGTCTGCCCGGGGATTTAGAAAGTCCCGACCATGGCAAGTTAGCTATCTTGATATCAATGATGTGCGGCGTGTTTATGAATT
>CAWUJF010000690.1:0-1692 GCA_963922405.1 uncultured Hyphomicrobiales bacterium
TACGATGAGTTCCAGATCTTTCTCTGCCACTTTGGAAGAAACAAGCGTCGCCACATCTTCAATTGCTTCGGCGAGATGGAAAGGTGCAGGATCCAGTTCCATCTGACCTGCATCAATTTTCGAGAAATCAAGAATGTCATTGATGATGGTGAGCAATGACGCACCGGACTTAAGGATCACATCCGTGAACATGGCCTGTTTGGCGTCCAGCTCTGTCGTTGAGAGAAGCTCTGCCATTCCCATGACACCGTTCATGGGAGTGCGTATCTCGTGAGACATGTTGGCCAGAAATTCTGACTTTGCCCGTTCAGCAGACTCGGCAATGCGCATAGCCTCTTCAAGTTCCATCTCGCGCTGTTTTAACTCGGTAATATCCGTGCGCATCCCGATGAATAAGCCGCTTTCAAGCCGTTTGTTGCGAACCAGAAGCCATCTTCCATCTGCCAGATGTTGTTCTGTTTCATGAAAGGGAACCCAATGTTGTTTGATACGTTCTTCAACAAATTTTTCCGCGCTTTCATATTCTGATTTCCATTGCCCTTGTGCATAGGCATGAGCCAGAATGTCTTTCAGTTTGCTGCCCTGCTTATAGAGCGGCGACAATTGCGGATAAAGTTCATGATTAGCACGATTACAAGCGACAAAGTTATCATCCTTGTCGTAAATTACGATTGCTTCCGAAAGCTCATCAATCGTGCTGACGAAAACCTCTTGATTGAGTTCCATCACAGCCACCCCCAGCCAAACCCGGATAATATTAAATAAAACGTCGGCTTGATTTCAGCACGTTAACCTTAAAAAACAGTTAGTCTAGCGATTAGCTGGCCAATGCTGCTGCGTAAGATCGGTTCCCAATGCCATGAGACCATCTGACAATAGAGAAGCCGGCGGGTTGCACCTAAAATCGACAAGAAATTACTTTGTGATTGATTTCATATCGGTCAATTCAATTCCTGATGTTGAATTGTACCAATGATACCGCAGAACAAATTTTTTATTGTCGAAAAGGTGTCACGCGGTATGTTTAAGTGACAGTAATGAAGTTGACGGAATATAGCCTGGACCCCCTAACATGGATAAACCTTCCTCAAAACCAGTATCAAATTTTCTCAGATCTAACCTGATTTCAATACTGGCCATCTTTGCTTTGGCTACTCATGCTTTCGCACAACAAGGCCCTCTTCCGGTCGAAGTTGCCAACCCGATTGTGAAGAAAATCGTTGATTGGGATGAATATACCGGACGTTTCGAGGCTGTTCAGCGTGTGGAGATACGTCCCCGAGTATCGGGATATCTTGAGGCAATAAATTTTAGAGATGGTCAGCTTGTTGAAAAGGGTGATTTACTGTTTCGAATCGACCCTCGTCCATTTCAAACCACACTGGATAGCGCAAATGCCCAGCTGGAGGCTGCGAAAGCTGATCAAAACAGAACCACTGTAGAGCTTCAAAGAGGTGAGGAACTTGTTGCAAATGGAACCCTGTCTGTCCAAGCCCTGGACGAGCGCCGCGCGGCAAAGTTAAGAGCCGATGCGCAAATCGTAATTGCTGAAGCAGCGATAAGGGCAGCAGAACTAAACGTGGAGTTTACGGAGGTAAGGGCACCCTTCACAGGTCGTATTTCAGATCGGAAAGTGGATATCGGCGGTTTGCTGGTTGAAAATACCACAGCGTTGGCAAATCTGATTTCAAC
>CAWUJF010000691.1:0-1671 GCA_963922405.1 uncultured Hyphomicrobiales bacterium
CAAGGGTTTCATCATCAAACATGCGATGAGAGATCAGGTCATCATGCGCTTTCACAGCATAGCGGATCGCAATGTCCGTGGGCTCGCGATGAAGATCGATTATGCGTGAAGAAGAGTCTACCAGCACATCAATATCACTGTGAATGCGCTTGAACGCATCAATCCGCTTCACAAGCCATGTGATCGCAAAAGATGGCTCAGCTGTAATAGTGAGGCTTGATCGGTCTTGAGTTTTCCTGATCTTCGAGACGCCCTCATGCAACCGTTTAAAGCCCAGGCTGAGGTCGTTGGCTCCTTCCAGCCCGGCATCGGTAAGCGCGATGCCTCGACCCTGGCGTTTCACCAGTTGAGTATCGAGACTTGCCTCCAGTTTCTGCACCAGCTGCATCACGGCAGCAGGCGTCACATGCAGCTCCTTTGCTGCCAGCTGATAGCTCAAATGCCTCGACACTGCCTCAAAGGCACGCAGGGAATTAAGGGAGGGTAACCATTCACTCATAAGAATATAGAATATCTAACTTCTTAAAGAAGATCAAATGATTGGTGAATTTTCCATAGACGTTGTATTTTATGGGTATCAGATAACCAATAGTGGTTGAATAGTTAAAAAAACTAACAAAAGGAGAATAGCAATGTCATTCATTGGAACAGTGAAATCAAACCGCCAGAGCATGTTTTCTCCGATCTCCCGGATCTACAAAAACATCAGACTGCAGCATCAACACAACTACGCCATGCGCGAAGTGAAAAAGCTTAGCAAACACCTGCAGGAAGATATCGGAGTATTCAACTAAACGGATCTCTGCAAAGGTTTGAGACTCAGTTCCGGTTCTCTCCCAGAACGGAACTGAATTTCGGGGCCTCCATTACTCAGAGGCCAATCCGTGCCGGTTTCACATCCCTCCTTCCGGTACATAACAAGCTGTCTGTCTTGAGAAAGTCAGGCAGCTTTTTAATGCGCCGCAAATGGTGATGCCATTTTCTGGAGTTTCAAAATCCAACCCCGGCGATCAGGGTGTAACGAGGCAATCCTGGTTGCTAATGCAATTCGGACAACATGTCCTTGTTGTAGGCGGCAAGTTCACTCAATTTGCTCTCGGCAATCTGGTTTGCCCAGCTCGGATTGGCAATCAGCGCTCTGCCCACTGCAACCAGATCAAATTCATCACGTTCGAGGCGCTCGAGAAGATTGTCTATGCTTGCAGGCGTCGCGTCCTTGAAGTTGGCTGTCCCGTCATCGGGCAGAAAATCAGCATCCAGTCCGACGCTACCCACTGTAATCGTGGGTTTGCCTGTAAGCTTCTTCGTCCATCCAGCAAGATTGAGGTCACTGCCTTCAAACTCTGGTTCCCAGAAGCGCCTTGTGGAGCAATGGAAGATATCAACACCAGCTTCGGAGAGCGGGTTTAGAAAAGCACCCAGTTCTTCCGGTGTCTGGCATAGTTTTGCTGTGTAGTCCTGTTGCTTCCATTGTGAAAACCGCAACATGACAGTGAAGTCAGGGCCCACTGCTGCACGCACTGCACGCACAAGTTCCAGGGCAAATTTGGAGCGGCCGGCCGTATCATTCCCGTATTCATCTTCCCGAACATTGGTGCCGTCCCAGAAGAACTGATCAATCAGGTAACCATGTGCCCCATGAATTTCCACCGCATCAAAACCAATTCTCTT
>CAWUJF010000692.1:0-1632 GCA_963922405.1 uncultured Hyphomicrobiales bacterium
CGATTTTGTGAGCAATTCAGGTGCATCATCATCCAGAAAGTCTTTTTTCAATATGATTGCACCGGGAACAGGAGCCATATCAAGATAATCGATCCCGACAACCTGAGGATTATCTATAGTTGAACCGGTAATCGCGGAGGCCACCTGACACCATCCTCCCGGTGCCGCACCCAAATCAATTATCCGGTTGCCAGGCTTGATGATTTCATACTTTTCATTGATCTCAATCAGCTTGTAAGCTGCGCGGGAAGCGTACCCTTCCGCCTTTGCGCGTTGCACATAAGGGTCATTGAGTTGCCGCTCCAGCCACAACGTGGAAGACAATTTCCGGCCACGGGCTGTCTTGACCTTGGTATGCAAGTTGCGAAGATTTGTTTTCTTGGGCAGTGAACCGGGCTTCTTCATGTTTTTCTTCCCTTGGAACTTGCTTGTTTACTGTTGTGGTGAGCGGACTCCGAACCACCTTCAGCATTACGTGCTCTCGTATTTTTCTTCCTTCGCCATCTGTCCTTTGGCCTTTTGATCCATGCGCCATCACCGTTCATCATTTCAGCCAACAACCCTTCACGCAAACCCCTGTCAGCAACTCTCAGCCGTTTGGTAGGCCATGTTTGTCTAATGCCGTTCAAGATTGCACACCCTGCTAAAACCAGATCTGCCCTTTCGCTACCAATGCAAGGATTTCGCACTCGATCCTCATAAGACATAGAAAGTAACTGATCTATGACATCATCAATTTCCCTATCCTGAAGCCAGATACCATCCACTTGCCTACGATCATATCTCGGCAACTCTAAATGGATACCTGCCAATGTAGTCACTGTGCCGGAAGTTCCCAATAGGTGCGCTCGTCCTCCCTGGAAAATTTTGCCCAACGCATCTTTGCCATCAAACCTGTCGATCTCTTCCACAACAAACTTGACCATTTCATCGAAGAGCGGGCGCGTTACCTCCTTGCCACCGAATGTTTCGGCAAGTGTCACAACCCCCATGGGTAGCGAGGTCCAAGCAACAATTCGATCTGCAACCCTCTTTTTTCGGTTTGAAGTATTCCCAACCAAAATCAATTCTGACGAACCACCGCCAATATCAAACAAAACTGCTCCATCCGATTTATGATCCATCAGCGAACCACAACCCTCGGCAGCCAATCTTGCTTCTGTTTCACCGGTAACAATTTCTAAATTAAGGCCAGTTTCGTTGCGAACTCGCTCCAGAAACTCATGGCCGTTTTCCGCTCTTCTGCAAGCTTCGGTAGCAATCAGACGTTGTTTATGAATGGATTTGTTACCAAGCTTGTCCGCACAAACCTTCAAAGCATCGATGGCTCGGTCCATGGCTTCATGGCTGAGACTTCCGCTCTGCCCTAAACCTTCTCCAAGTCTGACAATGCGCGAATACCCATCAACCACCCTGAATTTACCTGGAGACTGTGGCACTGCAATCAGCAAGCGGCAGTTATTTGTCCCCAGATCCAAGGCAGCATAAAGTCGCCCACGTTGGCGGGGAGGTTTTCCGTTAAATCGCTTGTTTCTTCGACTGTCATTGAAGCCGGATTTGTTCGCCTGTTTTTGATTGAAAGCAACATCAGGTGTTTTTCTGGGAGCTTTCCGCACATTTCGGAGGTTTTCC
>CAWUJF010000693.1:0-1619 GCA_963922405.1 uncultured Hyphomicrobiales bacterium
CTTAAAGTTCTTTTTGGATTTTTTCTTCGGCGTATCAGAAGAGCATCCAATGCCGGACAATCTTGAAGCCTATGATGGCCTGTTCGCCTATGCTGTAGGATCGGAGAAACTAAGGGAGCATCTACGCAACAAGTACAAAACTCTGGCACAGGTGATCAACCATGAGTTGGCTATCGCTCATCCCGAGCTTGAAAGTCATGCCTGTGAGGAATTGTCTTTTCTTGTTGTGTCAATGATGCATGCCCATTGGAGTTATGTGGCAACATTGGGATTTTCCGCGCAGCACAACGTTGTGGTCCGTAAGGCCGTCGACCGCCTGATCGAGTCTTACGTCAAAGACTCACCCACCGTTCCTCTAATGGATAAGCCCTGGTCGCATGAGAGCTAAGTTTTTACAACTTCCAGGCATATATCACTGCAGCAGTTCAATTCAGAAATCTCAGATGGATCTATCGGGGAATTTCACCAAGAATTCTGTTTGATATTTCATTCAACAGGTGATCTTCCGGAAATTCAATTCCTTGCTGCTTGGCTTTTCCATCTATCTGAAGCCACGAATGACCATGGACCATTGTCCAAAGCATATATGCCCTTTTAAGCGCTTCTGGATCATCTGCTTGTATCCCCAGAACCTGAGCCACCGCTTCGACAACGATACCGAATACTTTTTCTCCCTGCTGGCGCAGATCATCGTCATTTTCATGACTTTCTGTCTTGCCGAATACGAGCCTGAACATGCCAGGGTGATTGCGCGCAAAATCGATGTAGCATTTACCTAGCGCGTTAATCCTTTCAAGCGATCCGATGGGGTGAGGTTCAATGACCCTGCGCATTTCCATGGCTTTCTCTTCCATAGCCTGCATCACGAGGGCTTTCAGAATTTCAGGTTTGTCATTGAAGTGTCTGTATGGGGCTGCGCTGCTCACACCCGCTTTGCGGGCAGCTTCTGCAATCGAAAAGTTTTCCGAGCCTTTTTCTTCCACAAGTAACCGGACAGCGTTTAAGAGCTCTGAGCGCAAATCTCCGTGGTGATATCCGGACTTGGCGGCAACCTCAACCTTCTTATCTGAGGACAAATTATTCAAATTTTTCTCCAAAATTCAAAGTAAGTGACACTTACATGGGTTGACAAATCACATGTTTGGCACATATGTAAGTGCCACTTACATACGCTTTTTGTTTTAGACTTGCAACAAGGACAAGTATCATGGCTGCTGAAAATAAAGCTAGTTCCTTTCTGAAAAAAGCTTTCAGGATACTAACTTCCACAACTATAACACTGCTCTTTATTGGCTTGGCAGGTGTTGTCACCTGGCAGGGCAGCAGCCTGATCGCAGATCGCGCAAGTGCGGTTGCTGCACCCGAACCAACGCTTCCCACAATGGTTCGAGTGGGAAAAGTCGAAATGCGTGACCATTACGTCACAAAGCGTATTTTTGCTGGGCAAATCGAAGCGCCGCAGTTAGTGAATATTGGTTTTGAAACGGGTGGAACAGTCAGCGCAGTATTCTTTGATGAAGGGGATACCGTTAAAAAGGGTGATGTCCTTTCAACCCTTGATGACAGACTGTTGCAGGCGGAACTAAAGCGTCTGAAAGCCTCCCGTAAAATACTGGAAG
>CAWUJF010000694.1:0-1616 GCA_963922405.1 uncultured Hyphomicrobiales bacterium
TTCACCACTCTCTACACATTAGTTCGTGAAACCGGATTATCCGCACTGATCGCCACTCATAACCATGATTTGGCCGCTCAAATGGATCGATGTGTGACGCTCAACGGTGGACAGGTTGTTGAAATTACTGAACAATTAATTTGAATCCTCGTTTTGTTCTTTTTTTGTTGACTCAAAAGAACAAAAATGGAACATTATAGGTACATAACAGAAATAAACCTCCATTTGGTTGGGTTCTGTGAGAAATCAGTAGGAGTATTCTCATGTTTGTATCTTTTCGTGACATCGCATCCCTTGCAACAATTTCTCTGTTTTTGACTACTATGTTCACCTGGGGTGAAATCCTTCAGATCATTGCCTGAGGTAATTTCCTGACTTAATTGAAAAATGTTGGGGGTTATTCATTTTGATTGCCAACCCTCACTTGCTTCGTAGGCATTCGTTTTCGACAATGAGAAGAATAACTCGTAGTTACACGAGTACTCCTTCGAGGCGGGAATACGATGGTTACAGAGAAAACCAAGCAACTTCATGAAGAGTTGGCCAACACCAGTTCTGCAGAAGGTGTAGAGACACAAGACAACTTTGGGCCATCATTTGTGCATTTGCATGTGCTTTCGGCTTTCTCCCTGCTTGAAAGCGCTCTGCCAGTTCAAACACTGCTGAATCTGGCTGAGAAGGATAAACAGCCGGCCCTGGCTATTACGGACCGGAATAACCTGTTTGGTGCGCTGGAGTTTTCTGAGAAAGCCGTAAAGCAGGGTATTCAGCCGATCATGGGCTGCAAGCTTGCTGTAAATTTCGAGGATGATCTTGAAAACAAGCCTAAGTCTGGGTTTCTGGAACATCCCTTCCTGCCGTTTCTGGCAATGAATGACAAAGGCTTCGCTAATCTCAAAAAATTGGTTAGCGGTGCCCATGTGGATACACCTGATGGCGATTTTCCCCATGTGACAATTACTCGGATCAAGGCATTAAGTGAGGGGATTATCTGCCTCACAGGGGCAAATGAAGGTCCCATAAACAGATTTTTGAAGGATGCACGAACAGCTGAAGCTGAAAGCCGCCTATCAACTTTGCAGGATATATTTGGTGATCGGTTCTACGTTGAGCTACAGCGTCATATTGGATACGATAGAAGAGTTGAGGATCAACTCCTGCAACTGGCGTACGATCGCGATATTCCGATCGTTGCAACAAACCAGCCATATTTTCCGGAAAAAGAAGACTTTAAAGCCCATGATGCATTGATGTGCATCGCTGATGGCACCGTGATCGGGGTGGAAGACAGACGAAGGCTAACACCCGACCATTATTTCAAAAGTCAATCAGAAATGAAGCAATTGTTTAAAGAAATACCAGAAGCGATTGATAATACGATAGAAATAGCAAAGAGATGTGTGTTCCGCGAAACCACTACAGCACCCATTTTGCCCACTTTCACAGAAAGCGCACAGGATGCAAGTCAGGAAGAGCAGCTGGAAGCAGAATATGCAGAACTGGAGCGGCAATCACTTGAAGGGTTGAATGCTCGGCTGGAAAGATATCCTTTGGCTGAAGGGTTTTCGAGAAAAGACTATGATGACCGGTTAGCTTTTGAACTGGAAATCATCAAG
>CAWUJF010000695.1:0-1594 GCA_963922405.1 uncultured Hyphomicrobiales bacterium
TAATTAGCCAATTGGGCATCGGACACGGCCTTCATCTTCTGACTGGCCTACTATTCTACCCGCTTGGCTATATGTTTATCGCCAGACCCATTTCACGCTTAGCACCATTTTCACCCTGGTGGTTGGTTGGTGCAGCATATGGTGTTGTACTTTGGGTGTTTGCCCTATACGGAATGGCCCATCTGGTAGCCGGCAACCCTCCGTTCCTTGGATGGAGTGGAATTACCTGGGTAGCACTATGGGGACACATCGTATTTGGAATGGTTGTATCGGCCATTGTATGGTGGCGCCACGAACGCTAGAAACAAAAAAGGCGGGCAAATTGCCCGCCTTGATTTCGTTATGCGAAAAGTTATTCCGAAACTAAACGTACATCCTCATCCGGATATCCCATCGCATCCTGATCAGAAAACGCACCATGACAATCATGGCAGAACTTTTGAGAAATTTTCTGTGGTTCCCCGTTGGATTTCACGACAGAGTAAATCCAGTTACCGAATTCATCGGCATTACCGGCGGCAACTTTTTCCATGAAAAATAGCTGACCCTTAGTAACCTTGTTTTTCTTGTTAACACCAAACACTTCTTTTGCGATAACGGTACCCACAGGCATTGGATTATCTTCTCGTTCATCACTGTATTTGATATATTCGCGGTATCCAATTTCATTCACAGTTGTATTGAGGAATCGCCCACCATGTGGACCAGGTGCTGCGGGCCGCACTGCGGTTCTTCCCCAGTTCAGATATTCCTTAGCCCAGGGGTTGTCGCTTTTTGCATATCCAGCTCGAAGCTCTTCTTTGATGCATGCAAAAATTTCATCAACTTGTTCTTCTGTAAGATCATCCTTGGCGACGGGTGCAACACACGCTGCATATGCCGCACTTGATGTCATCATTACCCCGATTGTAAGTGCAGTTTTCAAAAAGAATTTACGCATTAGGTTCTCCAAATAAATTCGCATCCTGTTTAACGAAAAAGATAAACGGCCTCAGCTACATACAACAGTTTGCTGTACACGCCGCATTACAATTTTGTGATAGGTCCGTGTACGGGTATTGCGAAATGCGGATTGCAGAAATTCTGTAAATCGAAAATATCGCATGGATTTTTAAATAAATTCCGCTAGGCTGGTTCAAATAGACTTTTGAAAGCAGCTCATGACTCGTCATGCACTCGACACACCGCAGTTTTATCTGACTGCTCCTGCCCCATGCCCCTACTTGCCAAACCGGCAAGAAAGAAAGGTGTTCACGCACCTCGTTGGGGAACGTGCGGAACAGGTAAATGATATGCTTAGTCAGGGTGGTTTCCGGCGTTCACAAAATATCGCTTATCGGCCAGCCTGTGAAGGTTGTAAGGCTTGTGTTTCAGTCAGAGTGCGTGTGGACGATTTCAAACCTTCCAAATCATTGAAACGGGTCTGGTCCAATAACAAGTTTCTAATCGGAAACGAGTTTCCTCCGGCGCCATCGTCTGAACAGTTCTCATTGTTCCGAAGCTATCTCGATTCGCGTCATGCGGAAGGTGGTATGGCAGAAATGACGTCTCTTGATTATGCCATGATGGTAGAAGATACGCATGTGAATACCAT
>CAWUJF010000696.1:0-1593 GCA_963922405.1 uncultured Hyphomicrobiales bacterium
ATGAGCTACTCACCCTGGTTTGTAGGTTGTGTGAAAACATATCGGAGCAGCAACAATGACTTCCAAAGCAAGAATATTGATATGTGATGATGAACCTCATTTAAGAGAGATGGTCGGTGAGTTTCTTTCAGAACGCGGCTATGAAACCTATGAGGCAGAAGATGCATCCGAGCTATTGCGAATACTCGATCAGGATGGCGCTGATACTATTATTCTTGACATCAACATGCCGGGAATCGACGGAATTACAGCGCTTCGACAGCTGCGGGAAACATCTGATGTGCCAGTCATCATGCTGACAGCTGCAACTGACGTGATTGACCGCGTAGTAGGCCTGGAGATGGGCGCAGATGATTACCTTGGAAAACCTGTCGATCTTCGGGAGCTTGAAGCGCGCATCAAGGCTGCATTGCGCAGAACACCAGCAGGTCAAAACACGACCAAATCTGCGCGTGCAAAACATATCGCTCAAATGCAACAAGTGGGTATTTGTAAGCTTGATATTGACAGCGCCAAACTCTTTGATGTGGAAGATAACGAAATCCCAATGACTGCAATGGAATTCAGCCTCCTAAAAGTGTTCTGTGAAAATCGTGGGAGAACTCTAAACCGTGACCAATTGCTTGATCAGGCACATGATCGTGGTTGGGAACCATTCGACCGCTCCATTGATCTGCGTATTTCACGATTAAGACGCAAAATTGAAAAGAACCCTTCCAAACCAGAGGCAATTCAGACAGTGCGTGGTATCGGATATGTATTCCATTAGACCAGGCTTTGAGCGGCCAAGTTTTGGCAGATGACAAATACTCATCATCAATATTGGTGTTTGAAGAAGCCTATTCTGGGCATTTTTGCCAGATGGAGACAGATCCTTCATTGACTATGTAAAGCTTCTCACTGGCCGATTTAAGCAGCATTATCCGGCTCTTATAGATACTTCCTTCAGCAGAACATTGGGCATCATAGAGAGTTGCATTCATCCCTCTTACTTCCACTGGATTGGTCAAATTGCAACGTTGTTCAACGCCGATATAGGTCGTTTCACTTATGGAAATTGCGCCACCATCTTGACCGAGCTTTGAGCAATCCCAGTGCTCGTTATATCGATATTTGCCATCAAATGGGCCAGCTGCTGCATTTGCTACTGCAAAGACCAGGCAGCTGGCGGTTGCAATACTTTTCAGACTGGCATGGATAGTCATGGTGTACTCCTTTAATTCGCTCCGGTCTGGATTAGCCAGATAAGTAAATTGGTATTTCTGTTCAAATGAAAAACCCGAACCATTTTCAGGGTTCGGGTTTCCCGAATTCTGATTGTCTATTTAACAGCTCACTTTAAGGGGTACCCAGTTTGTCGACATTGGATGTCCTTTTGCAATGATCATATATTTACGATCTACGGGTCCATTGAAAGTGTAGTTTGTTGACCATAGTCCAGCATAACCACCTTTGACTTTTTTGGTTGTGACTGAACCATTGCGTTTTTCACCATCACCACGCTGATAAATGAAACTGATCTTTCCTGGTTTGTTAGTCCAGAATTCACCGACCATCATAATTTTCTCACCACATGAGTGAACACTCTTGTTA
>CAWUJF010000697.1:0-1583 GCA_963922405.1 uncultured Hyphomicrobiales bacterium
CCAATGCACCAATGATGCCGCTTAACATCTTTACCTCTACTTCAAGCTAACGCCGATACATACAGATTAGGCGTTCTTTTTCAAGCGAATGCAAGGGAGATCATGGATTGTTTTTTAAACAGTCCTCAATAATTTTTGCTGACTTTTCTGCTCCCTGCGTGTCAAAACCAATAGCATCCGGGGTCATTACTGAAGCTTCATCAACAGCGATTGCCAAATTTTCAGGTGTTAACGCTTCGGGAAGGATCACCTTTGCCAAACCAAGATCCTGCATCATCATGGATCGTCTGAGTTGCTCGGTCTCCTTACCATCTGCATAGGGGTTCAGCACAGCTGCACAACCTGCTCTCAAGATATCACCAACCGTATTGTATCCCGCGTGGGAAACCGAAACCTTTGTGTGCCGCATCACATTCGCCAGATTGGGAATATACCGCAAAATCCTCATGCCAGCAGGACATCGATCAAGCAAGGACTGGAAATCTTCCTCCACCAGTTCAGTGCCTGCTGAAACAATCCAGTTTTTCGAGAAAGTTTTGGAATAGTTCATTGCTTCCAGCGCAGTGTGCGTGAGTTTTTGTCCAAAAGCTCCACCGCCAACTGTCACAAGTACATCACATTTAAATTCCGACTCTACCGGGTTATCGGCAGGTTCTGGTAACACTAATCCGGTGTAGCGGATTTTGTCGGCGAACTGATCTGCACCTTGCAGTGTTTCCTCTATTCGGATCAGGCCAGGATCACCGTGAACGAGTATCAAGTCATAAAAATCATGGACCAAATTGACGGATTCAAGAACACGTTTTTCTTTCCTGCCTTCCTGCATGATATCACGAATTGAAGCTGCGATTAGTGATACGCTCGATGAAGCTTTTGCCCTTTCCAGCAAAGGTAAAAGTTCAAAGCGCATCTGCCTTCGCCCGAACGGGAAGGCTTCGGTAATCAGGACGTTAGGTTGGATTTTTTCAAATAATTCCAATAGGTTTTGAGCTCGATTTTCCTGATCATCAGCTGTAAATTCTGAACCATCCCCGTGCACAAGTTTACTAAATGAAACGTCATTGCTGCGCACGGGCGTGAGGTAATGAACCGTGATACCGGAAAAATCAAAACCTTCAATTCTTGTACCGCCCCAGATCAGATGCACTTCAAACCCGTGGTTTGAAAGTGCCTTAGCTACCCGTGTTGCACGGTAAACATGGCCCACACCCCACAAATGCTGAACGTAGAAGAAAATTTTCCTTTTATTCAACATGTGACTAGTCCAAGCCTAAACTCTCATCCAGCAGGGATACCAGAGTTCCTATTGTTTCCTTATGGCTGAATTCTGATCGGACCTTGGCTTCTCCTGCCTGTCCCATTTCCGTTCTCAGTTGCGGATTGCTTCCAAGGTTAGTGATTTCCCGGGTCAGCGCCGGCACATCATCCGGCTCGACTAAAATGCCATTGAACCCACTTTCGATGAGTTCAGGTATCCCGGATATGTTTGTCGATAATACAGGCAGACGCTGACTTTGAGCCTCGACTATAACATTTGGCAATCCGTCCCGGTCGCCTGTCTCATCGATTTTGCTGGGTAGTAC
>CAWUJF010000698.1:0-1536 GCA_963922405.1 uncultured Hyphomicrobiales bacterium
GAAGGTGAGGCAGATACGACACGGGTCCGTGGATTTGGCGGGATAACGTTTAACACCAATTTGTTCTTTGAACTTGAGGCACGGGTGGTGAACGCCAGTCTGGAGCCAAGCATCTTCACCTTTACCAATGATGATCTGGATAATGGATATCTGTTTGCAGGGCGGTTTGGAAAGGCGTTTGAAGGTTTCACCGTTGAAGGCATTGTGGGCCGCACAAGCGCTGATACGTTTGAGGGATCGACTGAGCGTAATATTTTTGCAGCCGCTGTTAGTGTTCCTCTGACAGACGACTTTGTGTTCACAGGCCTTGTTGGCCGGCTGGATGGTGTCAGTGGTACCGATGATTCCGGTTTTGACGGGTTTTATGATTTTAATCACGGATCAGTGGCGCTTGCCTTTCTTGTAAACGATCAATTGTCGATCAAGTGTCAATATGCCTTTGGTTCCGGGCGAATTGACAGTCCCGATACGCCCGAAGATGCGGAGGTTCGCGAATGGTCGGTGGCGGTTGAATTTCAACCGGAAAGACTGGTTGAGTTTGGCAATCCGATTTTCAACGCATCACTTACCCGAACCGAGCTTACACAAGGTGCACCGGAAAACGATGAAGCGATCGAAGAGCGCTTTGATGTTGGTTTGAAGTTTGAGCTGGGTTCGACACCTGAGTTCCGCAAATCGGTGATGCGTCCTGAACTGCCCCGCTATGAAAATTGGCTGGGTGTTTCCGCCGGTATTCTGGAATAATAAGGCAAACGGCGTGTTGGGTTAAATGGATATTAGTTATTTATTCGCTCAGCAAATGCCCGTTCCCTCACATGCCGTTCTGGCTTTGGCAGCCATTCTTGTCGGCGGCCTGCAATTTGCGTTTCCGAAAGGGACAATGATCCATAAAGGGCTTGGTTACCTCTGGGTTGGCGCCATGCTCTATGTGGCCGGCTCTGCACTTTTTATCCATGAAATCAGATTAATCGGGCCCTTTAGTCCGATACATTTATTGTCTTTTCTGGTGTTCGCATCGCTCTGGGTTGCCATGCGTGCTGTCTGGAAGGGCAATGTCAGCCTCCACAAAAAAACGATGATAGCCCTATACATTCAGGCGCTAATCATTACTGGCGGTTTCACGCTGATACCGGGTAGGGTGATGCATCAGGTAGTGTTTGGGGGGTAAGTTTACTCGCCAAACTGCAATTTAGCCAATCCGGCATAGACACCTTTCTGTTTCACCAGTTCTTCATGTGTGCCTTCTTCCACGATTCTGCCTTCGTCCATTACGACAATACGATCTGCTTTCAACACCGTTGCCAGGCGATGCGCGATGATGAGTGTCGTGCGGCCTTCCATCATGCGATCAAGCGCATCCTGAACCAGTTTTTCGCTTTCAGCATCGAGGGCGCTGGTCGCTTCATCAAGAAGCAGGATGGGCGCATTTTTCAGGATAGCTCTTGCGATGGCGAGGCGCTGACGTTGACCGCCGGAAAGCGTGACGCCCCGTTCTCCCAAATCAGTTTCATACGTTTCCGGCAGTTGTGAGATAAA
>CAWUJF010000699.1:0-1530 GCA_963922405.1 uncultured Hyphomicrobiales bacterium
AGATCTGCAACGAGCACCTTATAAGCCTTGTCAGCGTCGTCACAGCGAACTTTTGCGGAGCCAGCTTCCGTCGCTTCAAAGGTGACACCTTGCTCAGCCAGCATTTCTTCGATGGTGACCAGCTTGGCACGCAGATAAGCGTATTTGAGGTTATCTAGCAGTGCTGTGATATCCTCCACCTGTCTCATACCGCCAATCCAAGCGCGATAGTCACCCGGGGTGCCCGGGAAGGCTTTCACGTAGCGTGCCACATCAAGGCCAGGCTCAAATTCACCGTTTGGATGAGTGAGGCCTTCGTATCCAAGCAATTGCTTGGATCTGGCGATCAGCTTGTTGTGCAGGTCAGCGTCTGTGATGTCTGCGTCATTCACCTTCAAGAGTGTAACTGCAGCGCCTCTGCGCTCCACTTCGGAAACACCCAGTTCGAGAAGGTCGTCATTTTCCACCCAGTCGTTGATTGCCTGACGGTTTTTAACGGATCTGGCATTCATGTCCTGAACTGAACCAACCAACCTTTCTGTTCTGAGCAAGCCAAATGTGGTCTCTGCAAAAGCAAGCGTTGAGTATGTGTTGATAATGCCGCCGAGCATTTTGTTTTCAGCCGGATCATATACAGGGCCGAGTTTGGCTGTTTTCTCCCCTGACAACGGTTTCTTTGGATCAACCGGTACAACGATTTTCAACTGGCGTGGAATTGCCCAAGCCGGATCTTTCTGGTTCGCTTCGGTCAATTCGAAGCATGCCGGGGTCATGGACCAGCAGAAGTAACCGGAAATGCCGCCGATAGCCTTCTGGAACGGCATGAACATGGAGCATTTTTGGGTCACTGCATCCACGATTGACTGTTCCCAGGGCATAGCACCCAGCATGGATGTGGCATCGATTACGGCATGGTGGTTGTCCGGATCACGATCAATCCACTCCAGAAGATTGGTAATGTCTTCATAAGTGTAAGTTGTGGCGCCGGTTGTTTCGTGGCCCACGCCGATGAACAATTTGATGTTCATAGCCTGTAATTCATCCGCAGACGGGATAGTGCCTTCATTGCCTGCGAAGTGCAGACGGTTTTCATCACCATTAGCCGCAAAGCGTTGCATTTCAACAAGTTGAGCTCCCCATGATTGACGGAAGAAGCCGCCGCCACCAGCTGCTTCAGTCTCGGGAGCGGGTGTATCAATGTAGACATGCTGATTCGCGTCATTCGCATTCATCATATGCATAGCGCAAACCGTGAAGCCGGAGTGTCCGCCACCCAGACCAACAGCCATTTTATTTGATTTAGGGAATCCAAAATAACGGTGAATTTCCTTCATCATGTCGAGGAGTATCGCGTCAGCAGGATAACCCCGGTGCATGGACCGGCCAATTTCTGCAGACGTGAAGGGACCAAGGTCATTGCCCTTGTCATCAAGTTTTCTATAAGTGTTTTCCAGCCAGCGATCGAATTCGAAGCGCATGAGACGGCTGTCAGCCTCGTCAATTGTAATATCCGTAATAGGTCCGACACCAAAAAACTGGTTGGAAGTACGG
>CAWUJF010000700.1:0-1521 GCA_963922405.1 uncultured Hyphomicrobiales bacterium
CATGATCCGATCGCTCATCAATGCTGGCGATCCCGCATCACGCATAGAAAACCGTGTGGCAGAAACCACTGCAAACCCATATCTTTATATTGCAAGTCAGATTTTGTCTGGCTTGGACGGCGTAAACCGTAATTTGACACCACCTGATCCGGTTGAAACACCCTATGAAGGCGATGAACTGTTACTTCCGAGCAATATGTCAGATGCCATTCAATCCTTTGAGCAGTCTGACTTCTACAGAAGAGAGCTCGGTGATGAGTTCGTAGACTATTTGAGCCACATCCGCCGATCGGAATGGGATCGATACAATTTAGCTATTTCTGAGTGGGAACAAGCGGAGTATTTCGGACTATACTGAGCGTGTCCCGTGGCCTCACCGGCAATTCAGCATTAATCAGTCAAACAGATTTCCGGCACAGCTCTCATCAGCGGCACCCAATAATCTCAGGTTATTTTCCTAATTGAGAAATGTGTTTTTGTTCAGGTTTGAAAAGAAAATCCATCCGAAGTTAGCCCAGAGAAATACCTTTTTGATACAAATGATACGGCCTGCAACATCAGCCAGATACATAAATCTTCTACCTTTGTTTTATCGAAGCGAAGGCTCAATTACTGAAAGGAAACTAAAAGCCGATGTCTCGATGCCCCTTCCCTGAAGCCGATTGGCTTAAAAGCAGGTGACCGAAGCAGGTTAGCACCACTAACCTAATATGACGCAAAGTTCTCCCTCCTTCCCTCTTCGACCGATGCGTTAGAGTAGTAGGTCACAAGAAACCGGCCCGAAACAGTTTTCGGGTCGGTTTTTTATTCTTGTGAACCACCACCTGTATCAACCAAATTTACACAGTTGATACAATTGATACCGCCAGCAACATCCATCAGATACAGGTGAATTCTATTTTCTATCTCATCGATACGCAGATGGCTGATGAATTTCGGTTCAAGCCTGAAACGTTGCAAAACAACTCGTAAATTGGAGATGAGAAAGTGTTTAATCTAACCTTGAAATCAACCATTTTGGCTGCTGCTGCAACGGCAGTGGCTGTGTCCGCGTTTATGACGCCAAAGCCCGCTGATGCCGCAATTAAGGAAATGAAATTCCATATGATCGACACCGATCCACCTTATATGGATATGCATTTTGAAAACGGCAAATGGATCTGGAAAAGCAAAAACAAATCCTTCAGCACCGATCTGAAAGTGAAGATAAAATCGTCCAGAAAGATCCTGCAAGCTCAAATTCAGGTCTTTTCTGCCAATACAAAGCAAGCATCAGGAATGCTATGGAAATGGCAGAGCAAGCCGACCAAACACATTGAAGGTGTAACCGGTATGCATATCAATGGAAACACACTAAAAGCATCCTACGATGCGGCTGCAAGCCTGTGTCATTTTTCCGGTGGTTCTAAAAAAGTAATCCGCGCAATGAACATGCCTGCAAAAATTAGCGCAAGAACAAAAAAGGATGGCTGGAAGTCAAGTTGGTCGAATATTGCAATTCGGGTCATCTGTAATGCAAAG
>CAWUJF010000701.1:0-1505 GCA_963922405.1 uncultured Hyphomicrobiales bacterium
AGCGGAAGAGGATGATGGACGTTCCCACACACACGCCTGTCCTGAACATCCTCTTGAGTGCAGCCGCGCCCCGGAGAGTTGTTGCACACGTGGCTCTCCGGGGTATTTTATTGTGATTAAGTGCGATGAGCTTGCGATATTTTTTGGTTAAAACTGGTGATGTCTGGGGCTGAAAATGGCTCTACGTTCGTGTTTACAAATTTACAAAAGTAAATATTGTTAATAAACATATCGACTAATTTACTAAATTTGCCGTGTAATTTCCTCAAGCCGACCCTAAATGACGTTTATCAACTATCAGGAGAAAGCATGAGCTATAACCCGACATTTGAAATTAATCCGGATCAGCTGAAACTAATCGAAAACGCATTAAGAGCGGAAATGACGCGCATGGTGAAGCCACACGCGGAATATATGAATGATGACTGTCCTAAATGGGATACAGCAAAAGAAATACGAGAATTGCTAGGCCATCTTCATAACCAGAAACTTTGGTATCGTCCTAAAGAAAGCGTGCCACAGGGCTAACACCCCTACTCAACTCTACATTGATGCGGATAAAGCAAAAGAAACTGCACTGCCTTCATGTTTGATTTGAAGGCAGCTTGCTTTTCAGAGCGCACATTATGCAATCGAAATCACACGATTAGTTTGCTCAAACGTCCCAACCACCTGGTTTACAATGCTTTGGCTATCAAGTTGACCCAGCTCCACCATGCGGGCCGGTGACATTTGCTCCATGTAAACATCAGGCATGGTCATAGTGCGAATTTTCAAACCACGATCCAAAAGCCCCTGGCCTGCCAGATGATGAAGTACAACTGATCCAAACCCACCCTGGGAGCCCTCTTCTACCGTAACAAGCAATTCATGCTCACAGGCTAACGTCTCCACCAGATGAGTATCCAACGGTTTGGCAAAACGAGCGTCGGCTACAGTGGTTGATAGTCCATAAGCTTCCAATCTGTCAGCAGCTTCAAGGCAACTTTGTAACCTTGATCCGAATGAGAGCAGCGCAATCTTTGTGCCTTCTCTGACAATACGCCCCTTGCCAATTTCCAGTATCTCGCCACGTTCAGGCATTTCAACACCAACACCCTCCCCGCGTGGATATCTGAAGGAAAGTGGACCTTCGTCATAGGCAACAGCCGTGGCAACCATGTGTTTTAACTCTGCCTCATCAGCAGCAGCCATCACTGTGAAGCCCGGTAGGCAGGATAAATATGCAATGTCAAAAGAGCCGGCATGTGTAGCGCCATCGGCGCCCACATAACCTGCCCTATCAATTGGAAAACGAACTGGCAATTGTTGAATGGATACATCATGCACGATCTGGTCGTATGCTCGTTGCAGGAAGGTGGAATAGATTGCACAGAACGGTTTGTAACCTTCCGATGCCATACCGGCAGCAAAGGTCACCGCATGTTGTTCGGCAATCCCCACATCATAAGTGCGATCAGGGAAACTGCGTTCAAAGATATCAATGCCGGTGCCCGATGGCATGG